>JBGQCZ010000395.1:0-5670 GCA_041495645.1 Gemmataceae bacterium
ATCGGCGGGCATTACGAGCACGAGTGGTCGTGCAACCCGATGTGGAATCCAGAATTTGCTGAGTTCCCCGATCACCCGATTTCGCGCGGCGTGAAGCCGTTTGGCGTGCGCGACGAATGGTACTTCAACATGCGTTTCCGCCCGGACACGAAGGGGATCGTGCCGATCCTCTCGGCCAAGCCCAGCGACGCGGTGCGCGACGGGCCGTATGTGTATCCGCGTGGTCCCTACAAGCACATTCAGGAAGCAAAAGGCCGGGCCGAGTCGATGATGTGGGCGATCGAGCGTGACGACGGCGGCCGCGGAGTCGGCTTCACCGGCGGACATTTTCACGTCAATTGGAGCGATCCGAACTTCCGCAAAGTGGCCCTCAACGCGCTGCTGTGGATCAGCAAAGTGGAAGTGCCAAGAGACGGCGTCGGCTCCGCGGTGAGCGAGACGGAGATGAAGCAAAACCTCGATCCGAAGAAGTAAGAATTCGTGTTGGCGAGTCTATGAAAACCTCCAAGCGCGGATTGGCAGTCGACTCGGCGCATTGCCGCTGGTTCAGCTAGCAGGCGGATGCCAGCCTGCCATGATCCAATAACCTCGAACGACCACCGCATCCGGATCGTCGTCTAAATGGAGTGCAATGACGGTCGCGCGACCTACCGGCGTTAGCCCCACAATCCGCAGTCCGTCTTCCGACCAGCGGAAGTGCTCGAACCATCGCTGCAATCGTGGGTGAAACAATGACACTTCTTGACCCGTCTCAGGATCAATTCCTGCGATCCGATCGCTCTTGTGACGGTTGCAAAGTGGACATGACAGCCAGAGATTGCTTTCGTCGCTGCTGCCGCCTCGCGCTTTGGAGATAACGTGCTCAATCTCCAAACGAGCCATGACCAAATGCTGCGGGCTTAGACATTAGACAGTAACCGCAGCGATTCTGGGCATTCGCGCGGACTCGATCGGCGATTTCCACCGATATGTAGTCACGCGCCATTCCTATTCACCCCTTGGTTCAATCCGCGGCGCTTGGCCTCGGCAAGCGCCTTGGCCTTGAGAACCAGACCGCGCCGGTATTCGCCCATGATCGAATCCAACCGCTGAACGTCGGCCGAAGGCAAACCGCCTTCACGCTGTCGGGCCAGTAATTCGCTTAGTTCCCGTTGTGTTTCGTCGGACAACGACAATTGGCACATCTGAACAATTTGAGCGTCGGGAATGGTCGAAACATCCAACTCCGGCAGCGCGTTGCGGATCCAGTCAACGATGGCATCTTCCAATCGGAGCTGGGAAGCGCTTGCAACAGCTCGGGCTCGCTTGGCCAAATCATCCGGAATCTCAAGTGTGAGGACTTCGCTCATGAACAAGCTCCTTACGGCTTCGCCAGCGTTTCATCCAAATTCAACAGCACGTTCGCCACTACGGTCCAGGCGGCGAGATCGGTGACGTTGGATCCCATGGGTATTGGCCCGAGCGGCTTGGTCGCCATGGCGGTCGCTTTGGCGGTATCCTTGGCGTACTGAGTTTGGGCCCTTGTGAAGAGATCGGCCAGCCGTTGAGTTTCCTTCTCCGTGGGCGGGCGTGTCAGTGCGAAGCGAAAACCACTTGTAACTTTTGCTTTGGTGTCGCCGGGTTGAGTCGCGATGCGCCGAGCGAGCGCCTGGGCGGCTTCGATGTAGACCGGGTCGTTCAGCGTCACGAGCGCTTGCAACGGAGTGTTGGTCCTCAATCGCCGAATGCTGCAAGAAGTTCGCTCCGGGGCATCGAATGTAGTCATCGATGGATACGGGGCATTGCGGCGGACGCGGGTATACAGACCGCGGCGGAATTTGTCTTCGCCGGCGCTCGGCTGCCAATCGGTCGTGCCGCCGAATGCCGCAGTGAGGCCGAAGTTCGGCTTGGGCGGCTGCACCGGTGGGCCATACATTTTCGGACTTAGCAAGCCCGACACGAATAGCGCCTGATCGCGCACGGCCTCCGCCGACAAACGCACGCGCGGCCCGCGTGAAATGAGCCGGTTGAAAGGATCCTTAGCGAGTGCCACCTCGGTCACCTGCGAACTTTGCCGGTATGTCGCCGACATCACCAGCAGTTTCAGCATTTTCTTGGTGTCCCAACCGAGGCGGATGTACTCGGTCGCCAGCCAATCGAGCAATTCGGGATGCGACGGCAAATCGCCCTGCATGCCGAACTCTTCGCTCGTTTCAACGATGCCGATACCGAACAGTTCTTCCCACAGGCGGTTGACGGCGACCCGGGCCGTGAGTGGGTTCTCGGAACTGACGAGCCATTTCGCCAGCGTGAGCCGGTTCGGCGGCTGGTCCTTTGACGGTTGCGGCCAGGCCAACGGGAAGCCCGGCTGTACGGCCTCGCCTTTATCGAGGTGATTGCCGCGAATGTGAATGTTGGCTGTCCGTGGCTTAATCTCCTTCAGAATCGGCGCCGTGGTTGAAACCGCTTGCAACTTCGTGGTCAGGTCTTTGACGCCCGCATCGGCCTTTTTCCACTCCTCAGACGTGGTGCGGTAATGCTGCGTGAGTTTTTCCTTCTGCTTGGCATCACGTTTGTCGGCCGGCTTGGCGAGAATGTCGGCGATCTCCTTCGGCAACTTGTCCGCCTTGACAGTCTTTTCCCATTCCGCCCGACCGTCGTCGAGCTTCTTGGTCGCCGCGTCGAATTGCTTTTTTGCATCATTCAGCTTCGCCGTTAGTTCGTCGAATTCCTTTTGACGCCCGACGGCCGCGACGGAGATCGTCGGTGCATCATTGCCGCCGTTGGCGTCCTCGCAATTGTTGAGGATCGCGTACAGCTGATAAAACTCTTTCTGCGAAATCGGGTCGTACTTGTGATTGTGGCACTGGCAGCAATTGATGGTGGTCGCCATCCACACTTGCATCGTGGTGTTCACGCGATCGACCACGGCGGCCGAGCGGAATTCCTCGGGGCTGGTTCCGCCCTCGGTGTTGGTGAGCGTGTTGCGATGAAACCCGGTCGCGATCAATTGCGACGGCGTTGGGTTGGGCAGCATGTCGCCGGCGAGGATTTCGATCGTGAAGCGGTCGTAAGAAAGATTGTCGTTCAACGCCTCGATCAACCAGTCGCGCCAGCGCCAGATGGTGCGGTCGGGGTCGTTGGCGTAACCTTGCGAATCGGCGTAACGCGCCAGATCGAGCCACACTTGCGCCCAGCGCTCGCCGTAACCCTTCGAGGCGAGCAAGCGATCGACCAGTTTCTCATACGCATCGGGTGCCGCATCGTTGACGAATCGATCCGCTTCAGCGACGGTCGGTGGCAGGCCGGTGAGGTCGAGGGACAGGCGGCGGATGATGGCGTATTTGTCGGCTGGTGCATTGGGGTTGAGACCCTCTTTTTCCAGTCGTGCCAGGATGAAGGAATCGATCTCGTTTTGCGGCCAGGATTTGTTTTTCACTTCGGGCAGCGGTGAACGCAGCGGTTTCACATACGACCAGTGCAACGAATACTTGGCGCCCTCGTCAATCCATTTTTTGAGCGTGGCGATTTCCTTCTCGGTCAACCGTTTGCCGACCCTGGGCGGGGGCATGACGGTGGCAGGATCCCCATGGGTGACCCGGAAGAGCACTTCGCTTTTCTTGGAATCGCCCGGCACGATGGCACGATGGCCGGATTTCAGTTCCTTCACTGCCAGCTCGCGCTGGTCGAAGCGCAGCCCCGCCTTTCGTGCTCCATCGTCCGGCCCGTGACATTGGAAACACTTCCCTGCCAGGATCGGCCGCACTTCGCGATTGAAATCGACGCTTTGTGCTTTGGCCGAGCCAACGAACAGAAGCCCGAGCAATCCGGCGACGCCGAGGCGCGAGGGCATGGCAGATCACCTCTGGGCGGGAAAAGAATTCAGGCGGGTTGGACGAGGTTATCATACACCCGGCGCCGCGATCAGCAAATCCGGTCTTAGCGCTTCCCTTTTGCCGTTGCGGCGCGTTATCATGAGGGTGACTCGTACAAGCACATTCCGCGGGTAGCCGGCGCGCGGCGCCTCCATGCCTGCGGTCCTCCCTCCCGAGGTGTTGCCATGATTTCGTCGCGACGCAGGTTCTTCACCGATGTTGGCAGAGGAATGATCGTGGCCGGCTTGGGCGCCGGCCTGGCCTCCGACATGGGTTTGGCCCCCGTCTGGGCCGGCGAAGAACCGAAGGAACTTACCTTTGGTGACCTGGAACCGTTGGTTCGCCTATTGCAGGAAACCGAAGCGAAAAAGATTACTTCGGTGCTGGTCGAGAAACTCAACTCAGGCACCGATTTGAGGACGCTCGTGAAAGCCGCGACGCTGGCCAATGCCCGCACCTTTGGCGGCGACGACTATATCGGTTTCCACACCATGATGGCGCTCGGGCCGGCCTGGGAAATGTCTCGCGAAATGCCCGAAGCCCAGCGAGCCCTGCCCGTGCTCAAGGTGCTGTATCGCAACACCAACCGCATTCAAGAATTCGGGGGCCGGGCCAAGGAATCTCTCAAGCCGGTCGGGTCGGGTGTCGCGGTTCCCGGCCAAACGGCCTGCAACGGCATTCGAGATTCTGTTCATCAGAAAAAACTCACTGATGCTGAAACCATGTTGGCCGGCGCGGTGCATGAATCGCCCGAGGCCGCCCTCAATGCGTTGCTGCCGACGGTGGGAGAAGCTCCGGAAGTGCACCGCATCGTGTTGATCTGGCGTGCCTGGGATTTGCTCAACATCGTCGGCACGGAGCATGCTCACACCATGCTGCGCCAGTCGGTACACTACTGCTCCAACATGGAACGGCCGGGAATGGCGGCGCAGTTCCGCAACGTTCGCGATCTGGTGCCGAAGTTGCTCGATCAGCACAAGCTGGTCGGCCGCAAGCCCGGCACGCGCGAGGCCGACACAGCTTGGGTCCGCGGCATGAGCCGCACCTTGTTCCGCAGTACGCCCGAGCAAGCCGCCGAGGCGGTCGCGATCGCGATCGCCGAAGGCTTCTCGACGGCCGCGATCGCGGAAGCCATTCGGCAGACGACGAATGAATTGGTCCTGCGCGACAAGGGCCGGCCGAAGAACCAGACCAGCCCGAACAAGCCCGAAGGCAGCGTGCATGGGGACAGCATTGGCGTGCACGCCTGCGATTCGGCCAACGCCTGGTGCAATCTGGCCCGCGTGAGCGACCAGCGCAACTCGGTTGCCTGTCTGTTGCTGGGTGCTTTCCAGGCCGGGACAGACCGAATGAACCGCGGCGGCGATTTCCTCAAGTGGGAAGCGCACCCCACCGCGGCAGAATGCGAGAACCTTGGCACCAGCGACGCCGCCAAACTGCTGGCCATCGCCGAGGAGGCCATCAAGGCCAACGACCAGTATCGGGCCATGGCGGCGGTCGGCGAATACGGCGATTCCGAGAATCCGGCTAAGCCGATGTTCGACTTGCTGCGCAAGTACGCCATCAGCGAGGACGGCGCGCTACACGCCGAGAAGTACTACCGCACGGTAACGGAAGCGTTCAGTGCGACGCGACCGGCGCTGCGCTGGCGACACGTTGCAGCGTTGGCCCGCGTCACCGCGAGCGAGCACGGCTACCCCGCCCCCGGCGTGGAGGAAGCGAAGAAGTTGCTGAAAGTTTTAGCAAGAGTGTCCACCAACGAGGGCGATGGCGCCTCTTGTAGGTGGGTCAAGGAGCTTTAAGCGACGCAGGCCCA
>JBGQCZ010000396.1:0-5623 GCA_041495645.1 Gemmataceae bacterium
AATCAATGAACCCGCCGGGCGCTATTCCGGCCTTCATTACGCGCCGAACCTCTCCATCCTGTTCAGCTTCTACGCCGGCGCATGAACAGCTAGTCTGAAACCGGCTCAGCTCGAGTGTCGACTCCCCATGATTCGCGACACGAAAAGAGCCAATCGCTGTCTCGCCGAGATCACGTTCGCCCAGATCAATGGTCTTCGGGTAGTCGAGAGCAGGCCCAGCCGGATGGTTCTCTTTCCAAAAGACCGAACCCCCGTACGTAGCCGCGCTGACAGTAAAGAGAATTACTCCAAGAAACATGACTTGACGGGCAGTGCTCATAGTCACTCCTTAAGCCCAACTCATTGCAAAGTCAAACTCCGATGGCGCATGCGAAAGGCGACATAAATTGCGATCCCAACAAGCAATGCGAGGGAGAGCGAAATCAGCCGACGCGCGGAAGGAGTAGGCTCGGAACGGCTCTGAGACGTGAAGTCGGACTGGCCAGGCGAGGGACTTGCCACTTTCAACACTCGATCGGGCGAGGCGGGGCCGATCTGGTGCCACTCCGAGTCAATTTGGTACTTGGTTTCATTTATTCGGTCGTGAAGAACTGTTCCGGAGGGAAAGGCTGGAAGCTGCAAGACGTTTGGTCGAACTTCGAAATTGACGCTCAGCCCGGACATTGTGATCAGCCATTCTTTGACCAGTTTCGACTCGACAAACGTTTGTCCACGACATTTCGAGGGCACAAACACCCCGGGGGCCGGTTCTGCAAATTCGGTCACTGTTGAAACACTTCGCCAGTCGGTTCCTTTTGTTGTTACAGTCCGCTTCCGCACGAGATAGTTGCAGTCGATGTCGTGCCAGAGCGTCAATTGAACTTCACGCCCATCGGCCTCATCGTAGTCAATGCTTACGCGCACGCACTTTCGGCCATCCTCGGTCACTTTGGTTGCGGACGGAGGTCGCTTTGCACTTTCCAGTATCCGGTCAATTGACATCGGCTGACCCTTCGGCCCCACGATAACCATCAACATTCCCATCCACATGTCAGACAGCCCGACCATTTGCGCGCTGGATGCGCGTTCGGCCCGGTACTCTCTCTGATTTGCACTCGTCAAATTCGTGCCCACAATACGAGTCTCTCCGTTTGCGATCAGAATGTCGCTCGTCCATTGACCTTCGACCCCTTCGTGAATTCGAACTGTGCCGAGCGAACGGCGGTAGTCTCCGCGGCTTATTGCCTCAGCCTTCGGATAAGTGGCCTCGCACTGAAATGTTGCAGCAAATGATCGAATCAGTTCGGATGCCGCGCGGTGGTGGGTCCTCACGGTCTGGAGTAAGTCTCCTTCGTTGTCGGCTCGGTCATCCTGGTTGAAAATGAGTAGACAAGCTACGGCAGTCAGGAACCAACCCGACTGGCCAAGCAAGGGTCTCAGGACTCTTTTGAGTGCCTTGGGTGCGAAGAACCACATTCCCTTGCCCTCCAAACGATAGGCGGCTGCGGCAGCAGTTTGATGCTAATTAACCTGCTGCCGCGAGGTTCCTTCGACAGACTCGATCACTGGGACCGCCGGAATTCCGCCAATTCCCATCGCGTCGCCTGGCGTGTGAATGCCATCTCGATTAACCCCCGCCGAAATCGCATCGGTTGTACGGACCGTGATCACAAAGTCCGCCGCCTACCAGACACGTTCCGTGACATGTGATGGGCGCCCCATATAATGTTGGGCTTTCGCTGCAGTTATAGTCGTTGTTGGGCATGCATTTGTACCACTGGTGGCCAAGCCCAAGCACGCACCAGCCCCCACCGCAATCGTCCGACGTCGACATTATATCAGCACATTGAATCCAAGTGCACCTATGCGCAGGATGCGGAACACCGTCAGTTCCGGTTGAGAGCGAGGCTGTCGCTCCCCATCCGAGGACAGCGCCCACTACGACAGCGAATGCAGTTTTGGCCGACCATTTGGGCGTTCTCTTATTACTCATAACCCCATACCTCCTGAAAAGTGTCGAGAGACAAGTATGTATCGACGCACGAGAATCCCTCACCGCACCTGAGCAGTTACCCGAAGCGCGAACGCAGGCGTTTCCCTTTCCGCGATCGCATCGGCTCGAAGCAATAAGTCGCCAACGAACCCTGGCTCATCGCGAAAGTCAAGAATCACTGTCCCGCCAATTGTCTGGTTCGGCCCAAAGACCAATGTTGGTACCTGGACCCGCAAGCATCCGCACGTCGTCACAATTCCGGTTAGCGTCACAGACGAAGAACTCACGTTACGAATCAAGAATTGTCTCTCCGCCCGACCGCCTTTGGGAACAGTCTCGAAGTCGAGACTTAGCTCTTCGCCCGAAAACAGAGTTACTGATTCATCGCGGGCACCCGTCTCGTGGGAAGGATTCGTGGATCGTGCGAGCAAGAGATCGGAAAGCTGCGGACCGAATAGAAAAACGGCCAGTGCCAACATCAACACAAAGGAACAAACACCGACGAGCCGGAGCCTTGTGACGTATGTACCAGTCTTGGAAACCATGGCACACCACACAGTCTTCTCGCCAGACAACTTTTGCAGTCAGACAATCGCCTGATGAACGAAACAGACCAAACGGCCGGAACTTGATTGCGGGGTCAATTGTTCGCCTCACCGTCCGGCATGTCAAGAAGATTTTCCCGGGCCATTCGGCCGAATTCAGGCCACAGCATAATTTTCCGGTTATGGATAGAAAAGTCGGCCTTGGCAGCTGGCGGCAATTCGCGGTATTTCAGGCCCGAAATTGCTGTCCGCGGCTGCGGCCAAAATACTTGCATTAAACCGCGTTTTTTTCGAGGATGAGTAGGCCCCGGTCTAGAGGTCCTGCCCAGGAGGCCACAGCGCCGGCAACCAGGTGGTGTCTCAGGTTGGTTCGTAGTGACCGCCTTTAGGCGGTATTCCGACCCGCTAAAGCGGGTCACTACAAACTGACCACTGCTCTGGACTTCTGGCGCGCGAATGTGGTATCCTTGTTTGAGGAAGAATTGCGGCTTGGAACGACTTGATGAACTTGGTTTTACGATCGCTGGTGTTGTGTTGCGGGCTGGTCGTGGCGTTGCCGCCCGGCTGGTGCTGCGCCATTGAATCGCTTCTGAAGCCGAAAACAACCCGCGCGACTCAATCCTGCGGCTGCTGTCCCAAGTGCCGGAACAAAACCTCGGAGCCGTCGACGCCGATGCCGGCGGCTCCCGAGCGCTGCCCGTGTCTGGATCGCGACTTGACGGCGCCGGATAGCCCGCTGAAGCCCGATCTGACCGCGGCCCACTCGATCGCGACCGTTGTTCCCGTATTGGCTTTCGATTCAACGCAATGCACCGTCGCGATGGATCGCCCGGTCTACATCTTGCCTGTCTCGTCACACATCATGAATTGCCTCTGGCTGTGCTAGTTCGCGCATTCTTGCGCGCCATTCCTCGTTTCTGAATCCTGGGTGATGTCTCAGTTTGGTTCGTAGTGACCGCCTTTAGGCGGTGTTTTCCGAACCCGCTAAAGCGGGTCACTACAAACTGATACCACCGAATCCTGACCCCCGGGGCATCCATGCTGCTGGGCTTTCGTCTGCTTCCTTGGGAGTACGGCGTCCGCAACTTGTTCCGCCGGCCATCGCGCAGCGCGTTGACCCTCGCGGGACTGATGCTGGTCACTCTGTTGATTCTGATTGTGGTTGGGTTCATTCGCGGGCTGGAGACGAGTCTCTCCGTCAGCGGCGAGCCGGGAGTTGTCCTCGTGCATGCGCGCGGCTCATCCGAAAACGTGGAGAACTCGACCGTGGCGGCAGCGGTGCCGTCCCTACTCACGGCGAGCCTGCAAGCGATCAGTCGCCGAACGCTGTTGGATGGTTCGCAGTTGGCTTATGCCTCGCCGGAATTGTACCTGGGCACGCGCGTGACCGTGGGCGAAGACCAGTCGCCAACCATGGGGCTCGTACGCGGAGTGACGCCGTCGGTGCTGCTGGTGCGCGGCAAAGCCCAGATCATCGCCGGTCATTGGCCTGGCTCGGGTGAAGTACTGGTCGGCCGCCTCGCCGCCACGAAGCTCGGCCAAAATGTCGATGCGCTTCGCGAAGGCAAGACGCTGTCATTCGAGGGGCGGACGTGGACGATCTGCGGAACCTTTGCCGCCGCGGGTTCGGCGCTCGAATCCGAGTTGTGGTGCCCGTTGGACGAATTGCAGCAAGCCATGAAGCGACAGGATTTGAGTCTGGTGGCGATCAAGTTAGCGCCCGGGGCGACGCTTGGCGACATCGACGAGTTTTGCAAGGACCAGATCAAGCTCGAACTGCAGGCCACGGCGGAGGCCACGTATTACGAATCGCTGCGCAAGCATTACCGCCCGGTGCGAGCGCTCGCGTGGTTGGTGGTGTTGCTGGTGGCGAGCGCGGGAGTGTTCGTGGGCATGAACACCATGTACGGGGCCGCCGCGGGCCGAGTGAGGGAAATGGCCACGTTGCAAGCCATCGGCTTCGCGCGCCGGGCCGTCGCGCTCAGCTTGATCCAGGAAGGCGCCTTGCTGGCCGCTGCCGGTTCGCTAATGGCCGCTGCTTTAGCAGTGCTGATCGTGAATGGCTCGACGGTTCGTTTCACGATGGGAGCGTTTGCCCTGCGAATCGACGGCGCGGCGCTTGCAGTCGGCTGCGGCGTCGGGCTGCTGCTCGGCGTGGTGGGCTCGGTTCCGCCTGCCGTCCGGGCCATGAAATGGGAAGTCGCCGAAGGATTGAAGGCCGTTTGATATTCAGAAGTTTGTTTAACAAAGGAAGGTTTTATGAATCGTCGTGTTTTGATGTCGGCGGTGGTGATTTCGGCCGCGATTCTTGCCGGATGCACGGACGACAAGCCCGCGCCGGTGCAATCAATCGGGCCGAACCCAGCCGGCGAGAAACTGCTGTTGTCCTCGGAACCGGCCGGCGCGAAAAACGTGATGGACTTGCTCCAGAACGCCAAGAACGGCGACGAGGTGGTCGTCGTCGGCCGCATCGGCGGCGAGGTCAACCCGTGGCACGAAGGCAAGGCTGGGTTCCTTATTGCCGATTGTTCGTTGATTCCGTGCAACGAACGGCCCAACGATCCCTGCGAAACGCCCTGGGATTATTGCTGCGATGCCCGGCGCGACGAAGGTCTGGCTTCGGTGAAGTTCGTGGACGGCAACGGGCAAGTCATTCCGATCGATGCCCGGACGCTGCTCGGTTTCAAGGTACTCAATACCGTCGTCATCAAGGGTAAGGTCGAACGCAACGATAGCGGAAAGTTCATCGTGCTGGCTACCGGCGCCTATCGCCGGCCAGACTCCAAGAAATGATTGCTCTGTGGAGCCAACCATGTCCGCTCAAGTTGATTTGCGACAATTGGCCGTGCAGCGCGAGCCGCAGAAACCGCGGCAACGGTTTCGTTGGCAGCCGCACTTCCTCACGCGGTACGCGTTGCCGGGTGCGGTGCTGTTCGGATTTGCGATTGTGCTGATCTGGGCGCTGCGGTCCGTCCTGCTGCCGTCGCATCCGGTTACCGTCGTGCCGGTGCTCACCTCGCGGGCCGAGGGGCAATTGGCGGGCGCGCCGCTGTTTCAGGCCGCCGGCTGGATGGAACCGCGGCCAACGCCGTCGATGGTCACGGCG
>JBGQCZ010000397.1:0-5613 GCA_041495645.1 Gemmataceae bacterium
CACGCCGATGAATCCCTGGGGCGGCGCGGCGATCCTGGACAAGTTGGTTGTCGTCGCGGGCAGCACGGTCAACTACGATCCGAAGGAAGCCAAGAAAGCGAAGGGCTTCATCGCCGCGTTCGATCTGGAAACCGGTGACCCAAAGTGGTTGAAGGACATTCCTGGTGGCGTGGTGGGCGGTGTTGCTCTTGCGGATGGCGTCGCCATCACCTGCGCAACCGATGGCAAAGTGCGCGCATTCGACCTGGCTTCGGGAGAACGCCGCTGGATTTACGATACAAAGTCGGCGATATTCGCGCCGGTGGCCGTATCGAACGGCGTGGCCTATGCCGGCGATTTGAAAGGCACGATGCACGCGATTGGTCTGGCCGATGGCAAAGCGAAATGGACGGTCGATCTGGCGACGGACCCGGCGGTGAAAGCCCCCGGCATGATTTACGGCGGGCCGACGCTGCAAGGCGGCAAGCTCTACGTCGCCACCTGCAACCTCGAAGGCCCGTATGCCCGGCAACCGACCGCCGTGGTGTGCATCGGCAGCAAGTAACACAACGAAAGGAATTTGACCATGAACTCGCCCCGACTATCCAGCAAATCGCGTTTGGTTCTTTGTGCTCTTTGTGTTCTTTGTGGTGAAACTCTCGCGGCCGAGCCCGCGGGGATTACGGTGGACAAAGAAAAGAAAACCGTCACCATCGATGCCAAGATCGCCCCGCGAAAACTGCCGAACCTCGACCAGATTTATCCCATCGAAGTGATCGCGTGCTTCGCCGCTCCGAAAGGCGAGAAAGCCCACGAGACGATCGTAACGTTCGAGGCGATGCCGAGCGATATTCACAAAGCGCTCGAAAGTTTGGGATTGAAGTCGGGCAAGGTGGCCGACGTGCAAAATGAGAAACCGTCCGAAGGCCCGGAGCTGAACGTCTACATCGAAGTGCCGCTGGAAGGCGGGGCGACCAAGCGCGTGTCGGTCAACCAGATTCTGATCGACATCAAGACGGCGAAGCCGTTGCCCAAGTCAGTGCGTTTCCGATTCACGGGCTCGGTGGACATTCAGCCGGACCCGAACAAGCCGGAAAAAGTGTACGCGGCCGACAAGAGTGGCACACTGATTTCCATTTTCCCGGTGACGGACAAGACGGTCATGCAATCGACGCTGAGCATGAAGGAAGAGAAATACGTCAAGCTGGAGACGGACAAGAAACTGGTGCCCAAGGAAGGAACGCCGGTCAAGTTGATTCTGGAAGTGCCGAAGTAGCCGCAGGCTTTAGCCTGCGCGGGTCCCGCGCAGGCTAAAGCCTGCGGCTACAGACAAACGGCCGAGCCAAACCGAGAGAAGGAATCCGAGATGAAACAAGTTCTGATTGGTGTGTGCCTGTTGGCGATGGCTTGCCAGCCGACGAAGCCCGCACCGCGTATTGACGTGAAGGAAGCGGAGACGCTCGCGACCACGCAATCGTTGGCCGCTGCGCAGACCCCTGCTGAGGTCGAACCTGCGGAGCAGCCGGTGGCATTGCCGGCGGGCACGTTTGCTTTTGGCGATGATTCGGCCGGCCGGATTCTTGGCCGCGTCCTGCCGCCCAGCGAACACGCAAAACTGCCCGCGGACTCAAAGGCCGAACCGCGGCCGCGGCGCGAGCTTCCCGCGCTGGAGCGACCCGAGACGCCGACTGCACCGCTATCTACCTCGTTGCCGACTCTGCCGCAAGCCAAGCGGCCGGCGTTGCGGCCGCATGGGCTGCCAGACGCGACGCCGCTTATCGACATGATCGAGGAAATCACCACACCGCAAAGGCGCGAATTGCCGGATGGCGAGCGCATCCGCACGCCGTCGCGCGACGTCAACCTGCCGATTGATTTGCCGACACAGGCGCGATTCCAACCAGATCGCGCTCCGCTCGAAGACCCGACCACGGACTTGTCGGTCGAAAAGGCAAACGCTCAACCGTCACCGTTGCGGACGACGCCGGCGCCCTTTGTGAAAGTGAATTTGCCGGAACCATTCGAACATCGAGCATCTGTGAAGAGCGTTTCGACTGAGCCGGGCATCGTGACGCCGGTGCCGATGCCGCCGAAGTAAGGAACAGCATCCACCACAAAGACACAAAGGCACGAAGAAAAACCATTTCTTCGTGCCTTTGTGTCTTTATGGTTCAAACTTTGTCAGATCACTTGAACTTTTCGTGGCAGGCCGTGCAGGCCTTGTCCATGCGGTCGATGGCGGTCTTGGCGGCTTTCGGGTCCTTGGCCTTGATCGCTTCTTCCGCTGCGGCCTGCAGATCCTTGGCGTATTGCGACCACTCTTTCTTGAATTGCTTCTTGGCCAGCGGTGGGTCGATGCTTTCGATGGCCGCGGCGATGACCGCGCTCTTTTGGGCAGCGGCGACCACGGCGGCCATGTCGGAGGCCTTCACGCCGTCTTCGCCCCATTTTTTGATCTTCGATTCGATGCCCAATCCGCCGGCACGCGGCGTTTTATAGAGTTGCATGAGCAGGTCGCGGTCCCAATCGGGGGGGTCGAAGAAGAACTTCATGAGATCGACTGCTTTGCCGTCGCCCTTGGCGTTGGCGAGACCGGCGGCGGCTTTCTTGGCATCGTCGAATTTGTCGTCAGCCAATGCGGCCAGCACTTTGCCCGCCTGTTCGTGCAGGGCCATATCGCCTGCCGCCTGAGCATTCAGGCCGATCACGAGGGCCAACACTTTGGCCCGCTTGGAGTCCTTTTTCTCCACCTTGGCGGCGGCCAGTATCTTTTGCAGATCGGTAATGTCGGTTGCCGTGAGTTTCTTGACGCTGTCGGGCGAGCCAAACAGTTTCACGGTTTTTTCATCGGCGCGGCTGTCCAAAGACGCGAGGCCGACGAAGGCGGCCACGAACATAACGACGCCGATGCCCAGCACGGTGCGAACCCTCATGCGGTATCTCCTGAATCAGCAAATGGGGTGGTAGGTTGATTCAAGCCCGAACCGCGGCGGACCACCAGCCGCCGGTACTAGACCTATGATAAGGGTGCTGAATCGCGCGGCAAAGGGCGAACGAGCAATTCAGGCGGATTTCGATGTTAGTTTGAACAAACTGCGCGTGGGGCGAGCGCGAAACGCAAGCCTGGCCGGCCTACATCTTGCCTTCCTTGTAGATCACGTGTTTGCGCACGATCGGGTCGTACTTGCGCATCTGCATGCGGTCCTTGGTGTTATTGCGGTTCTTTTGCAGGTAGTAGCAGTGCTTGCTTTCGCTGCTTTGCATTTTGACGTAGCTGCGGGCGTCTTTGCTTTTCTTGGCCACGGCCGAACTCCCAATATCGCGAACTCGTTGGCAAACCCGAAGGGATCATTTTGGCACCCGGTGCCGGTTCCGGCAAGGCCGAACGGGATCATTCACCGCGGAGGGCGCAGAGGACGCGGAGAGGAATCAAGATTCTCGAAATGTCGGATTGGCAGACTTGACATGAGTTTTCTCGTTGCATTCTCTGCGTTCTCGGCGTCCTCCGCGGTGAATGATTAAGGGCTTCCGCCTTGCTTCGCGGGCCGGTTCCCGCGACAATAGTCTTACCCGCCTAACTGGAACCGCGGTTCCGTCCGTGAGCTTTGTCCATCAATTGAGGTTTCCGCCATGTCGTGGCTGTACCGCTGTTTGGCCGCTTCGATTGGCTTCGGGTTCGCAGTTGGCTCATCATTCGCCGATGGGCCCGCCAAACCGATCAGTTATTACAAGGACATTCGCCCGATCCTTCAGCAGCATTGCCTGGGCTGCCATCAACCGGCCAAGGCCGGCGGCTCGTACGTAATGACCTTGCACGCCGAACTATTCAAGTCCGGCAACACCGGCAAGGAACCGATCGTCAATGGTAAGCCCGACGACAGCCTGCTGCTCAAACAACTGCTTCCGCAAGCGGGCAAACCGCCGGCCATGCCGAAAGAAAAGGAGCCGCTGCCCGAGTTTCAGGTAAAGAAGATTCGCCAATGGATCGCCGAAGGCGCCGCGGACGACACGCCGGCTTCGGTCTCCAAGGTGCCGTTCGACGAGGATCATCCGCCGGTTTACGAATTGGCGCCGGTTGTCGCGGCCCTGGATTTTTCGAAGAACGGCAAGTTATTAGCGGTGGCCGGCTATCACGAAGTGTTGCTGCACAAGGTGGACGGCTCGGGGTTGGTCGCTCGGCTCGTCGGCGCTTCGGAGCGCATTCAGTCCATCACGTTCTCTCCGGATGGCAAGACGCTGGCTGTAACCGGCGGCGATCCGGGGCGGTTCGGGGAAATTCAATTCTGGGATGTGGCCAAGAAAAAGCTGCGGTTATCGGTGCCGATGAGCTTCGACACGGTAAACGGCGCCAGTTGGTCGCCGGACGGAACCAAGCTCGCGTTCGGCTGCAACGACAACACCGTGCGAGTCATCGATGCAACCACCGGACAACAGGTGCTGTTCCAAGGAGCGCACAGCGATTGGGTGCTCGATACGACCTTTTCTTTGGACGGCACATATCTGGTTTCGGTAAGCCGCGACCGGGCCATGAAACTGACCGAAGTGGCCACGCAGCGCTTCATCGACAACATCACGAGCATTACGCCGGGCGCGCTGAAGGGCGGGCTGGCGGCCGTGGCATTGCGGCCGACGAAGGAGCGACGATTGGTCAAGCGCGACCTGGAGACCGGCGGCGGCGAACATCTTTACAATGAACTGCTGATCGGCGGGGCTGACGGCACGCCGCGGCTGTATCGCATGCACCGCGAATCGAAACGCGTCATTGGCGACGACGCCAACAAGCTCCGGGAATTCGAAAAGATGCCGGGCCGAATTTATTCACTCGCGTTCAACACGGATGGCAGCCTGTTCGCGGCCGGCAGCAGCAGCGACGGCACCGGCGAAGCACGTGTCTACAAGACCGAAGGACCGAAGGTGTGTACGCTCGAAGGGCAGAAAGGCGGCGTCTATTCGGTGCGAATCAGCCCGGATAGCAAGACCGTGGCATCGGCCGGTTTCGATGGCGTGGTGCGCCTGAACGACGCGCAGACGGGTAACCTGATCAAAGAGTTTGTGCCGGTTCCGCTCGGAAAGAAGTGAACGATCTTTTTTGCCTTCGCCTCGATCAGTTGGCATAATAGTTCAAGCCCGCCCGAATTCGAATTGTGAGAAAAGCACGATGAACAGATACCTCTCCTTCGGCGTCCTGGCATTGACCGTGTTTGTGGCGCCCGCGTTTGGGCAGGAAAAGCTCCCCGCCGGCGCACAGATTGTTCGCCTTGAAGCGAATTCGCCCGCCGTTACGTTGAAGCATCCATTCGACTATCGGCAATTGCTCGTCACCGCCCATCTGGCTTCCGGCGAAAAGCTGGACGCGACGCGAATCGCCACGGTCGCCGCTCCGGCGTGTGCGAAGATTTCGGCCAACGGGCTCGTGCGGCCCGCGGCCGACGGAAGCGGCGAACTTGCTTTCTCGCTCGGCGGGCAGACGGTGAAGGTGCCGGTCAGCGTCACGGGGCAGAAGGACAAATATCAGGTCAGTTTCGTCCGCGACGTGATGCCGGTCATTGGGAAAGTCGGCTGCAACGCGGGCACCTGCCACGGCGCGGCCGACGGCAAAAACGGCTTCAAGCTCAGCCTGCGCGGTTACGATCC
>JBGQCZ010000398.1:0-5608 GCA_041495645.1 Gemmataceae bacterium
ACATGATTCTGAGCCCACGGAGCATCGAGCTTCGGCAAGCGCCTGGCGCGGAAAGCCTGCCAACGATCGAAATCAAGGACAACGAAATTCGCGCGACGATTGAAATAAACGTGCTTCTCCCGCCGGCCGCAAACGTGGCCCCCTATCGCTGCCGTGGAACGGTAACTGCGGTTCTAACCGACCCAAAATGGCTTTCCAAGATATCCGGTTACACAAAAGCCGAATGGAAGGGTAAGCCCGAAATCGATAGTTCGCCGCAAACGCTGACTCATTACGACTGGCGGATATCCTCGATCGTGATTGATCTCGCGCGCGACACTATGGATGAGCGCCCGGGTGGAGGGCCCAACATGATGCCCCTCCCGAACGGTCAGCAGCCAAAGTAGTTCACCAGCGGACCAAAGCCGTGCCCCATGCGAGCCCTGCCCCGAATCCGCTCATAACCACTAACTGGCCTTCTTCGACATGTCGTTCTTGAATGGCCTCGTCCAACGCCAGCGGAATTGAACCCGCGGAAGTGTTGCCGTAACGCTCGAGGTTATTAAAGACACGCTGCCGGTCGATGTGCAACACGTCGATGGCAGCGTTGATGATGCGAATGTTCGCCTGATGCGGGATGTAGAGGTCGACGTCGTTCGCCTGTATGTTGCTGGCCGCAAGAACGTCCTTGATGGTGTCGGTGAGAATATTGGTGGCCCAGCGAAAGACCGCGCGACCGTCCATGTACATGAAGTGCTTGCCTTCGCCAATCATTGCCGGGTACGGAGGGCGGCGACTACCGGTTGCGGGACGGCACAACAACGGCCCTCCAGACCCGTCCGATCCCATGCTGTAGCTCAAGATTCCTTGGTCCGGACGGCCGCGCGTCAACAAAACGGCTCCGCCTCCGTCGCCGAAGAGCGGATACGTCTTGATGTCGTCCGGGTTGAGAATCCGCGAGTTACAATCGCCGCCAATAATCAACGCCAAGTCGCTCGCGCCGGAAAGGATGTAGGCCGCGCCCGTGATCAGTCCATACATGAATCCAGCGCACGCTGCTTCCACTTCTAACGCCGGGCAATTCAGGCCAAGCCGGTCTTGCACAAGGCACGCCGTTGAGGGAAACGACATGTCGGGCGTAAACGTTGCGACGATCAGCAGGTCAATCAGTTTCGGATCAATCTTGGCCGAACTGATGCAGCGTTGCCCCGCCTCGGCGCAGATGTCGCTGGTGGCTTGATGCGGTAGCGCATGGCGGCGCTCGAGAATTCCAGTCCGCTTGACAATCCAGTCGGAATCGAACCCGAGACGTGCGTGCAGTTGGTCGTTGGTGACCACCGCGTCGGGAACGTAGCTTCCGGTACCAATGATGCGCAGCCCCATCAGCGAACGACAGCGGGGACGAGAGGATAAAACGCGATCCTGGCTCATGATCGGGCTTTCGTGACGCCGAGTGACTTGCTTGCCATTGTATGAAGTCACACGACGAATTGCCTTAAGGCCTGAGTCAGGATTCGCCAATCGAGGTTAGCCGCCACAGATAATCTGGTTCCCGCAAATCTTTCGTCAGGGCTTTCCGGAACATGTCAGGCATTCGATCAATGAGCAAATCGCGTGAAGGCTGTAATCGAGGCGAAGGTTGCCGTCATCATGGGTTGGATGGAATCCTCCGATCAGGGCGGTCCGATAAGCCGGCGTGAAATGCAGAGTGTTGGATTCGGAAAACTGGAGTGTCGTCAGGAACACGGCCCCGGATTCAAGGCACTCCTGGTACTTTCCGTAGCGTGCGGCGTCGGGTATGTGGCGGGTCACCAAACATGCCTGCGCCAGCGCTTCCAAATTCACGGCCGCGTCGATTCGCGGTGCGGGCAGGGCTGTCTTGCTCTCTGTCGGCCCCCTGAAGCCTCCGACACATTTCACGTTTCGCGAATCCGCTTCGTACTGCCGGCTGCAAACCCAATCGCTCATCTCGAATACAAACTCGGCCAAGGTTCGCTCCGGAGCCCGAACGTAGCACTCGGCACACGCCAGAGTCAGCCAAGCCGCGCTGGGCAGATTGCGATTGGCCTTCCATTGCTGCCGGTAATAGGGCAAGGCACGGGCTACTACTTCGCGTTTCCACTCCGCCGGGCGGTTGCGCTGACTCAGCATCAATCCGTACAGTGCCATGCCGGGATACGTCTGGACGGCTTCCAGATCCGCAATCGTCTCGCCACCGTTCTCGCTCAGCCGCAGTGAACCGTCTGTCAGTTGCTGTTTGCGGATATACTGAGCGAGTTCCTCGCCTTGATCGAGAAGCTCCTTCGCGGGGCTTTGCAATTCGTGAATTGCCAGCAGCAGCAAGCCCGCGGAGGCCAACCGGTTTACCGCGATCGTCGGCAGCGACGTGTAACGGCAGTTCGGATCGGAAGGATCGGCACGCGTGTCGGCCAGGAGCGAAAGAATGGCTTGCCGTGCCTTCATCAAGTATCGCTCGTCGCCGAAGTACCGAGCGGCTTTCGCCATCGCATAGGTCGCGCCCGCCTGGTGCAGGTAGTTTTCCGGCTCCACCGGTGCGTTCACGGCCGGCAACCAACCCGGCAGGAATCGCCCGTTCACGGAATTGTCCATCCGCATCAGCCATTCAGCGCCGGACCGGGCGGAGAGGAACAGCACGCGGTTTTGCGCCAACATCTGGCTCAAGTCGTGCCGAACCGGCTTTGCGGGGGCCGCTTCCGCGTAAACCGCTGGGTGAACGGCGTCGGATCGCGGCGAGGGTGCGGGCGGTTGACTGCGTGTCAACGTGTAAGTGGCGATTCCGCCGAATGTCGCCACGCAAAACAGGCCAAATCCCAAGGCAGTCCGTTGCCGCATGGTCGAGCCTCCTTGCCCGGGTATCCGCAAAGCATCAAGTCGTGGCGGCCGGCGCGGGCGTTGGGGCCGGCGGCGCTGCGGGAATTTCTTGACCCGCCAACAGAATATGTTTGATCCTTACCTGGGTGTATGGTTGCCGATGTCCGCGCAGGCGGCGATAGTTTTTGCGTCGTCGAAAATGCTGAACCATCACTTTGGTCGAGGTCTCTTCGGCGTCCTCACCGATAACTCGGGCGCCTTCCAGCACCGGTTGGCCGATCTTGGCCGGTTCGCCGGGATTCTTCACGAGAATGACGCGGCCGAACTCGACGCGCTCGCCTTCCTTCACCTCGCGATAATCGACCTTCACCAGATCGCCTTCCATCACTCGATACTGCCGAGAACCATCGACGAAAACCGCGTACATGTTCGCTCCCCAAATGACCGCTCAAAGTAGAACGGATAAGCTAGCAAATCCCGTTTCCGCTGGCTAGACAGCCTTTCGGCCGGCCTTCTCCGCATACTCCTCCAGCCAGCCGAATTGCCGGAAAAAGTGGTGCTCGTCCACCCCCATCGGGCTCTTGAAGAACGCCGCCAAATGGCGAAGAACGCCGTATTCCCCGCGGCGCTGGGCCAACAGCGACAGGCGAGCCAGATCCAACACGAACGGCGCCGCCAACAGCGAATCGCAGCCCTGCCAAATGAATTGCAGGATCATCTTCGTGCCGAGGAAGCCTTTGAAATGGATGTGGTCCCAGGCCGTCTTCCAGTCGTCCAGCGATTCGACATATTCAATGGAAACCAACGTCTGCGGTTTGTACCCGGTGATTTGCGCGATCAACTGGTCCTTTGATTTCACCTTGGACGCCTTATTGGCCGGGTCATTGAGGACAATTCCGTCGCGGTTGCCAAAGATATTGTGGCCGACCCAACTGAGAATGCGCAGGTTGCGATCCGCGAACATCGGCGCGAGCACCGACTTCAGCATCGTCTCGCCCGTCTTCCCGTCCTTGCCGCACACACACGCTTTGCGCTTCAGGGCCAATTCTTCCAGCGCCGGTACGCCCGCTCCAAGTGACGGCGTGAAATTCACATATGGGAAGCCAAGGTCCAGAGCCGCATACGCGTACAACGCGCTCGCCGGCAAGACCGGCGCCTTGTTTTCACTCAACGCGCTGTCGAGTTTCGCCAGCGTGCCATGACGATCGTCCAAGTCGAACGGCGGTTCGGTCGAGGCGACGTTAATCACCACGACTTGTTCGAGTTTGTTTCGGTCCTTGAACTCGCGCAGGTCCTTTTGGAATCGCTGAATCGCGTCGCGAGGCGGTTCGACTTTCTTCGCTTCCGGCAGATCGGCCAAACCCGCGATTGTCGCGCCTGCTTGTTGCACCGTGCCCGGCCGAACGTTGGCGCTCCATGCTTCCAGGTCCGACTTGCAGCCCGCGATGGTTGCCGGATCAAACACGCCCGCCCGTTCGTGCAACTCGCGGACCGCCTCGCCGAAACTGCCCTTACGAATGTCGTGGCCGCCGACCACGAACGACGTGAACGAGTCCAATTCCACGCCGTTGAACATCGGCAATGCCGTAGTCAACGCGTTCGTATCTGTCAGTCCGTGCGTTAAAGCTGACAGCCCGAGCGCTGCCGTGCTGCCAACCCCGCCGAAGGCGCCAATCAACCAAAGTCCGACTCGTTGCTCGCTCATGTTGCTTCGTTGCTCAAAGATGATGTCCGTGCACCACATCAATGCAAAGGCCGTTCCGCTCAGTCGCGATGCGGATTCGGGCCATGATATCAGGCGGGGGAGATCAAGACGGTCCAAATGTGGGCAATCAATACCCGCGACTGGCCGCTCTTTGTCCAGGCTGGTTACATTTATTGTCCGAATCCAGCGTCCGCCGGGCAAGCATCGCTCGCGGGACGGTGTACAATATTGCAAACCGACATTCTCTCGAGGCCATTCACCATGCCCGAAGCACGCGACGGCTTTTGCTCCATCGACGAGGCCATCGAGGACTTGCGCGCCGGCCGCATGATCGTGCTCGTGGACGACGAAAACCGCGAGAACGAAGGCGATCTGGTCGTGGCCGCGGACAAGGTCACGCCCGAGATCATCAACTTTATGATGCACAACGCCTGCGGCATGGTCTGCCTGGCCATGTCGCCGGCCATTTGCGATCGCCTGCATCTCGACCCGATGGTCGGCGCGACCGGCGACCCGAAGGCGACGCCTCTCACCCAGAAATTCGACGCCCGCACCGGCATCACCACGGGTATCTCGGCGTTCGACCGTGCTCGAACCGTAAGCGTCGTGCTCGACGATCGCTCCACCGCGGCGGACTTGATTCGTGGCCATGGCCATATGGACGGCTTGCGCGGCCGCGACGGCGGCGTCTTGGTCCGAACGGGCCATACCGAGGGCAGCCTCGATCTGGCGCGGCTGGCCGGATTCAAGGAGGCCGCAGTCATTTGCGAAGTCGTGAACAAAGACGGCACAATGGCCCGCGTCTCCGACCTGCGCGAATTCTGCCGCACGCACAATCTGAAAATGTGCACCATCGAGGACCTCATCGCCTATCGCCGCAAACGCGAAAAGCTGATCACGCGGGCCATTCAGTTGAAGCTCCCCACCGATCTCGGCAACTTCGACCTGCTCGCCTACACCTCGATGGTCGATCCCGAACCGCACCTGGCGCTGTGCGTCGGCGGCGTCGGCGTCGAAGTCAACGGCTGCGTGCCGGTCCAATCCGAGCCGGTTCTGGTTCGCGTCCACAGCGAATGCCTCACCGGCGACGTG
>JBGQCZ010000399.1:0-5588 GCA_041495645.1 Gemmataceae bacterium
AAAGTCGAAGTTCATCGCGGCGAGCGTGCCGGACGGAAGCAACTGGAAACACTTGGCGGGGTTGATATCGGAAGCGCCGGGCGAGTACATCTGGTAAAACTGGAGCGGATAAGCGGCGGGCGTCAGCATCGTGGGATAGCGGCCTGCATTAAGCCCGGTAATCGCCGCGTTTGCCGCACTGATTTCGACATACGGAAGGACGGCATAATCGCAATATCCGTAACCCTGGGGATCATGCTCGGAACTCCGCAACGGATTGCTCGGACAGCTCAGAATTGGGATGGCCGCTCCGGGGCCTTGTTCGGCCGCGGCCAGCACCGCATTTGTCCCTTCGTTATGACGCAGGTGTAAATCCATTTGGCGATACACATTCTCTTGCTCGATGTAAGGCAGCAGCAACGTGTTGGCGCTGTGGAAGCACTGGGTCTTGAACGCATTGCCGGCCGCGTCGGTGACCAGGTGTTCGCCCGACCGTGGAAGCCGTTTCTTCGCGCTTTCGTAATTGTGGATCGCCAACCCGAGTTGCTTCAAGTTGTTGCTGCACTTCACGCGCGACGCCGCTTCGCGGACCTTTTGCACCGCGGGCAGCAACAGGCCGATCAGAATGGCAATGATCGCGATCACCACCAGCAGTTCGATGAGCGTAAATGCTCGCTGCCGGACCGACGGGTACGAGTACCTCTTCATGGAGACTCCCTCAGCGGTTGGAGGAACAAAAGTAGCCTGAGGGGGATTATCCGAATCGACATGATGGGTTGATGAAGGCAACGTGAATGACGCGGGGAGGTTGTGTGAAGGCAATGTGAAGTCGAGGCGTACGAGTCGTGAGGGCCGCGAAGGGGTGTCGAAAGAAATGATTGTTTCGAATTTGCCTTCGGTATGAACGTAAGCTACAGATTGGTTGTCCCGACGATTGGAGCAACTGGTGACTGGGCGACGCCGGTGGCTTTGACGTCGGGACCTTTTTTTTGCTGTCAATCTGACGCCGGTTGGGATATTCTCCCAGCTGGCGTCAGTTTTTTTAGTCAGATTATTCACCGCAGAGGACGCGGAGAGGGAACACAAGCCGCGATCCTTCGCTGGCGCGTCAGGCTTGTGTGCTGCGGTGAATAGTTCGGGTTAGACTGTGCGTGATTTCGCAGCACACAAGCCTGACGCGCCAGCGAAGGAAGCCGCGATCCTTCGCTTGCGCGTCAGGCTTGTGTGCTGCGCCCTCTGCGGTGAGTAGTTCGGGTTAGGTGGGAGCGGAAACATTTCCGCGCACGAACCCGCTGTCGGCGCCAGCTGTGTAGCGCACGTCCAACTCCGTCGTCTCAATCCGCTCGCCGCGCTTCGCGTGGCTCGTCAAAGCAAAGTCGAGAATCCCGCTCGTAAGCAGTGTCCGCTCCACCGGGTACGGCGATTTTCCTGTCTCCAAGAGTTTCTCGATGTTCATGACCTGCGCGTCGAAGTACTTCGCGCCCGGCGGCGGCGGCAAATGGAACAAGCACGACGCGGGTTTTGCTTCGCCTTTGACCTTGGCGGCAAAGACAAAGTCCTGAATGTGGCCATTAAGCAGCAGCACGGTCCCGCGGAACCCGTCGCGATACTCGACCATGAAGGCGGTTGCGGGCGTCTGCGGCATGCTTTGCACCGGAAATGCGCCGACGTTGCGACGGATGTCGCCGGGGCAAACCGATTCGCTTCGTCCAAGAGCTGCTTCAAGAAGTTCCCAGCTCCATTGCCCCGCATCGCCGGCTTTCCAAACGTCACGACCCGTCAAGCACGTGACGGCCTTCACTCCCGTTTCCCCGCCCTTGCGACGTTCCGCCATGCACTGCAACGTCTCGAGTGCATGAATGCCGTAGACTTCGATCGGTCCGTAGGCCGCGACGAGAGCTTCTTCGATCGGCGTTTGCAACGGCAGTTCCAGCTCCGGCCGCCGCCAGGTCACCGGCAGGCTCGATCCCGCCATGAGCGGAAACTTCAGCTCGCGCGACCAATCGACCATCTGCTTGGCTTTTTCCCAACTGTACGAAAGATGCTTGTCGCAAAAGACCGGCACGCTTCGCCCGGATTTTCGAAACACTTCAACGATCTGTTGAAACATCTCGTACCGCGGATACAGGATCTGACCTTTGTCGTTGCGCGGATAATTGCCGTGTTCGCCAATCAGCAGAATGCCGTCCACGGCGAGTTTGTCGCCATCCATGAGCGCATCGGCCGCATTGCGCGACCATTTGAATCCGAACTCGCGAGCCAACTCGCGGGACAGATCGTTGTCCGGAGTTTGATCGACGGTCATTCCGCGAACGGCAAACGACGGTACGTGAAACGAGCCATTCTTCGTGTAACCGTGGAGAAAGCGCCCTGCGATATGAAAGGAATGCGACATCGGGCGATAAACCGTGGTCATCACGCCGAGCGGCTTTCGCCCTTTGACCGACGGCTTAACCGGTCGCGACCGAAAGCCCGATGCGGAATCGTCGGCCATTGTCGAGCCGGTCGCGGCGCCAGCGACTGTCAGCGCAGCCGCATTGGCCAGAAACTTTCGGCGGGACAAGCGCAGGTCGCGATCATTCATGGTTGGATTTCGCAGACGTAGGGCGGTAATGTCCAATTCAGTGTAACCAAATCAGGTGCGAATCGCAACTAATTGGGGTTGGTGTACCATTTTGTAGTGACCCGCTTTAGCGGGTTCGGAAAACACCGCCTAAAGGCCATTTTGTAGTGACCCGCTTTAGCGGGTTCGGAAAACACCGCCTAAAGGCGGTTACAGACTACAGACCAAACTGAAAAACGCGCCTTGCCGCGCAAACCGGGAATTGAATGCGCATATAATAATGAATGGTTTCAAGCAGACAAAAAATCACGGCTTGTCCAGGTGAGGTAGTGAAACTGGCACAATGTTTGCACCATGTAGTCGTTAGCATGGCCAAATGAGTCACAATTGACACACCACCAGCGGGAGGTATTACCATGCGAAGTTTAGCTCTATCTTTGGCGTTGGGTGCGGGAGCATTGGGAATCGTCGGGGCCACCCCGTCGGAGGCGAAGGCGTTTTGGATTATGACCGGACGCGGACCGGTCAACGTAAGCTCTTACCAAAACGGTCCGTACGGTACATTTTTTGCCTACAACAACACGATCTACCAGCCCTACGTGAACCCGTGGGGATTCGGGTCCGCGCATTATCTTCCGGCGAGTTACCGCTATGCGTATTCGCCCAGCAGCATTTCGGCGATGTATACCAGTCGGAGCATGGTCGCTTACAACTACAACGCCTGGTACGGCTACATGATGAGCGTTTCGACACCGGCATACTACGGCTACACGATCACTCCGTATGCGGGCTATCGGCAGTACTACGTGCCCGGAGTGAACTACACCATGCCCGCCGCGAGTTACTATTCGGGATACGTGCCGATCGGGTACATTCGATAAGTCGAGGGTGAACGGAAGGGCCGCAGCGAGGTGACTTGCTGCGGCCCTTTGCATTTGGGGGGGCTCAATGTGCCATTCCGGCAGCAGGACTTTCCGTGTCTGGCTCAATCGGCTTGGTTGGATCGATTTGCAGCCACAGAAAAACTGCGACCACGTAGACCAGACCGAAAACAAGAAAATTGACTTCAAAACCCGGTAAGAGTGCCGTCGCCTTTTCAGCTCCGCTAAGTTGGTCCGGTTCGACGCCTTTAGCTGCGGCGAAATTGTCCAGGTAGCGCTCCAGAATCGTGCCGGTCACGTATCCCGCCACGGCGCCTCCCAGGTTGCCGATCGTGTTCATGCAACCCGCGACGATTGCGGCATAACGCTTGCCGATGTCTTGACAGACCGCCCACGCGGCGCCCATGGTTAAGTCGTTGCAAAACGCGGCCAGCGAGATCGCCAGGAAGAACAGAAACGCGCTGCCCTTGGTGAACAGGCACGCAAAATAAAACAGCGCGCAGAGACTATGGCCGACCATGCCAAAAATCCGGCGGCCCCATTTTCGATTGCCCGATCGCTTGATGAACAAGTCCGTCAACACGCCCCCGGTCAAACAGGCAATCGCGCCCAGCCACAGCGGCCCGCCTTTGTAAATCGCGCCAATCACGCTCTTGGGATCGATGCCATGCTGCTGTTCCAGGAAACGATGCAAATACGTGATGTTGAAATACCAACCGTACGCGGCGCAAAAGTACATCAGGCACAGCGCCCACAGGTTTCGACTGGCCAAGAGCCGCTTCCACGGCACCTTCGAATGGGCGGCTTCCGTGTCCGAACGGCCAGCCCGAATGAGCTGTAACTCCGCTTCGTTGACGCTGGCTTTTTCGTGCGGCTGATTGCGAAACCAGCTCGAAAACGCGATGCACCAACCGATGCCAAGGACGCCGAACGTCCAGAACGCATGCCGCCACGAGAAACCGCCATACTCGACCAGGGCGAGCCAAACCAGCGGCGTCAAACCGCCCATGAGCCGGCCCGACATCCATACCGCGCCCTGGCCCATTCCGCGTTGGGTGAACGGGAACCAATTGTGCAATGCGCGCGTGATGTTCGGATACGCTCCCGCCTCACCCATGCCGAAGAGGAAGCGCACCCCGACCATGATTCCGACAACGGTTAGAATCTGGTAACCGCCGATTCTTAGACCGCCGAGAATCTCATAGCCGGCAACCTTCAGTCCGACGATTCCGGTAATCGCCGTGAATAGCGACCACCAGAGTACGATTCGAATGAGCGTCCTGCGCGGACCAAACACGTCTCCGAGCCAACCGCTGGGGACTTCGAACGCCGCGTAGGCGAACGCGAACGCCGTGAAGGCCCATTTCATATCGGCTTCACTGGTAAGTCCCAAATCCGCAATGATCGAACTTTGTGCCGAACCGAAGCAAACCCGATCCAAATAGGTGATCATCGACAGGGCACAGACAAACGCCAGCACGCCGTAGCGGTAGCGGCTCGGAGCTTGCGCGAGGGCAGAGAGCATGATGGGAGAGCCTGCGGGGAGGGAATGATCCAGAGAGAAAGATGGGAACCGCGCGCCGGAATTGCAAGAGGCAAATGAAAACCCCCGGCGAGCCGGGGGGTCATGTTGCTATGGCTTTTTCGGCGGATTGCTGGGCGGCTTGGGAGGCGGACTTCCCGATCCGGGCTTAGTTGGACCGGTCATTCCCGGTCGATTGGGCATCGCGGGCGGCTTTGTCTTGACCAATTCCACTTCGGGCGGCTTCGCGGGTTGGCCCTTGATCGGCAGGTTCACCGCTTTGGCCTGGATCGAGTAAAACACATCATCTGTGCAGGTCACGTCGCCCTGGAAAAGCGGCGTGTTGGGCTTCTTGGGATCGGTGACGGTGATTCGCCGCGAGCCTTGGGCCGCGAGCCCGTCCAAGGCCACTTCGCCCGGGTACAGCATTTGCGGTTTGCTGCGGCGGGTCGCTCCGTTCACGGTAATCGTGCTTTGCACGACAACGACTTGCTCGGTGTCGTTGCGATAACCGACTAAGCCAGCCGCGTCGGCCTCGGCCGCCGAAACCCCGGTCACGATCAGCGACATGCCGACCAGGCAGGCGATTCGGAAGGTGCGGATGAACCGAAACATGGCTTTGTCTCTTGGCTGACATTGCCTC
>JBGQCZ010000400.1:0-5587 GCA_041495645.1 Gemmataceae bacterium
ACGACCATGGTCACGATCACGGACATTCGCGCGATCATGAACACGCGCACGACCATGGCCATTCGCATGTTCATGCCCACGATGATCACGCGCATGGGTTCGCACCGTGGCGCTATGCCGTGTTGCTGCTACCGATCATGCTATCGGGTTTGTTGATCTACTACTCCTTCCAAGGACTCGAGCTGAAATACAGCTCGGACTTGCTGAGTCGCATGGGCGCCACCAAGGACCTTGATTTGGCGAAAGGCTCGGACGTTGCGGCGAAAGAAGGCGTCTGGCATCTCGGTTTCGGTGAACTCAACAAAGTCGCGATGGCGCGCGACGCAAGCTTGCGCAAGGAATACGAGGGAAAGATCTGCGAGTTGAAAGGCTTGTTCAATCCGCTGAGTGAAAATCAATTCACGCTGTTCCGATTGAAAATGACTTGTTGTGCGTCTGACGCCGTGCCGCTCAAGATCCGCATTATCGCGCCCGCCAGTCTCATCAATCGAGGTCTGGAACCGGGCAAAGGCGTGAGCGTCAGGGGAAAAGTCGAGTTTCGTCAAGTCGTCGACCGCGAGCAATACGTGCCCGTCATGGTTCTTCGCGACGTGAACGACGTGCATGCCGAGGACATTGGCAACGATATCTACGACAAGGGCAGCTGATGACCGAGTTCCCCCCTTCCCTGCTGGATGCCGTTGCCTTCGCGACCCGGGCGCATCGGCATCAGATTCGCAAGGATGGCCAGACCCCGTACGTCAGTCACGTGTTTCGCGTCTGCCTTATTGCGCGGCATCTTTTTGGCATCGAAGACCCCCAGGTACTGACGGCGGCCGTTTTGCACGACACGATCGAAGACACCACTACCGATTTCGACGACATCGAGGAACGCTTTGGCCGCGAGGTTGCGGAATGGGTGTCGGCGTTGTCGAAAGAGAAACGACTGCCCGACGACGAGCGCGAAACGGCCTATTGCAAGGTGCTGAGCCAATCGCCGTGGCAGGTGCGGGTGTGCAAACTGGCCGATCTGTACGACAATCTCACCGATTCAAAGCACCTGACGCCGGAAAAGCGCAAGCGCACATTCGAGCGATCGCAGCGCTATTTTGACGCCTTGCGGGTCAATCTGCCCGAACCAGCACGCCCGTCGTTCGAAATCGCCTGGGCTCACCACTCACGATTGCTGGCTGCGCGCTGATTTCGCCCGCGATCGGCTTCGCCGCGCCTTCTGGCGGCGATCGGACTTGATAATGTACTTAAGTCCACTATAATTCTGGTGGTGATTCCGTTTTCCGAAATGACGGCTGGCCGTGGGCTGTCGCAAGGATTGTGCGCAATTAGGATGCCATGTCCCAAAAATGTCCGAAAATGTCCGAAAATGTCCACATTAGTTTTTTTTGTTCCGCCCCGCATCGGCGTCTGCCGGCCGGCCCCGACAAGATTCTGGGTTCACTCTTGGTTTTTCTTTTCACGTTGCATCTTGCCCATCGGGTGCGTTTCGAAGCATAATATGTTTGTTGGAATGCAAGCGCCCACCGCATACTCGCTCCAGGAGACTCAACGATGGCCCTTCGCTGCCGCGCTTTCGCCGCGCTCTTGGTTTGCCTGGTTTTTGCCGGCCCGACGCTCTCCGCCATCGCGTGCCCGTTTTGCCAGTCGGGTGGGCAAACTCTGACTCAGGACGCGTCGCAGGCAATGCTCATCGTCTTCGGCGCCCTTACCAACCCGAATGTGGTTCAGGGCACCACCGACCTGGAAATTGAGACCGTCATCAAGTCGCACGAATTTCTCGGCAAGAAGAAGACGCTCACTCTTAATCGCTTTATCCCGGTCGAGAAAGACAAGCCGGTCAAGTACCTGGTTTTCTGCGATGTCTTCAAGGATAAGCTCGACGCCTATCGGGGCGTGGCGCTGAAACCGGGGAGCAAGATTGCCGAGTACCTCAAAGGCGCGCTCGAAGTTCGCGACAAGGACGTGAACACGCGGCTTGCCTATTTCTTCAAATACCTCGATTCGGAAGAGTACGATTTGGCCAACGACGCGTTCGGCGAATTCGCCAACGCCGATTACAAAGATTATCGCTCCCTCGCGGAAAAACTCCCGGCCAGTCAACTCGTCAAGTGGCTCAAAGACGAAAGCACACCCGTTTCGCGGTTTGGGCTTTACGGCTCGATGCTCGGCCATTGCGGCAAGGCCAAGGATGCGGCGACGCTGCGCGAAATGCTCGATGACCCGAACAAGCGTTTTAGCACCGGGATCGACGGGTTGCTGGCCGGCTACGTCATGCTCGATCCGAAGGAAGGCTGGAAATACGTTCGCGAGGTGCTCAAGGATTCGTCGAAAGACTTCCTGCTTCGCTATGCCGCCTTGCGGACGGCCCGCTTTTTCTGGGACTATCGCACGGACGTAATTGTCAAGAACGACATCGTCTCGGCGGTTTCGGCGCTCATGGAGCAGAACGATATCGCCGACCTGGCCATCGAAGACCTGCGGAAATGGCACCGTTGGGAAATGCTCGATAAGGTCCTGGGTTTCTTCGGCGAAAAGAGCCACGACGTGCCGATCATCAAGCGGTCGATTCTTCGTTTCGCCCTAAATTGCCCCGGCAAGGATTTCCCTAGGGCCGCCGAGTTCGTGAAGGCCCAGCAGAAACGAGACGGGGAATGGGTCAAGGACGTCGAGGAATTGCTGCAACTTGAACTCGACGTAAAGCCGAAGGTTGACACGTCGGCGGGCCCGGCAAGCGCGGCCCCGTCGGCGAAGTCGCAGAAATAGAACGGAATAAATTCCGTTCTACGTTCGCGGATGTAGAACGGAATTCATTCCGTTCTACGGTGGGCCGGCGCCGGCGGAGCCGTCTTGACCCACCTACAAAACCTATTTGAAGGTCAAGGATTGACCCATGAAGAGATTCGTCGCTCTTGCGGTTTTTACCGGGCTCGCCCTCCCCTCCCCTGCCCTGGCTTGCTCCATTTGCGGCGGCGATTTTCGTACTCGCCCCACGCTGCGCCAAGAAGCGGGCGCGGCCAAATTCGTCGTTTATGGCAAGCTAGCCAATCCCAAGCTCGAAGCTGATCCGACCAGCGGAACCGGGTCAACCGATCTCAAGATCGAGAAGGTGCTCAAGGGCGGGGATCGGTTAGCCGTTGGGGGTACTGTTCGCATCCCACGCTTTCTCCCGGCCGACGCGAAAGGACAGGCGCTGGCGTTCTTCGACCTGCGCGACGGCAAGCTCGAATTTCTCGGCATTCGCACGACGAGCAGCGACGCGCTGGCGGGCTACCTGGCGAATTCGCTGGCTCTTCCAGCGGGAAACATGGACAAGCTGCATGATTTCTGCCATCGCCAGCTCGACCACGCGGACGCGGACGTTGCGGCCGACGCATTCCTGGAATTGGCGAAAGCAACGGATGCCGACGTGGGTCGTACGGCCAAGTCGTTCGATCCCGATCGGTTGCGCCGTTTGCTCAACAGCAACAAGACGCCGAGTGAACGAATCGGGTTCTTGGGATTCCTGCTCGGCTGCTGCGGAAACGAGCGTGATGCGGATTTGTTGTTGAAGCTGATGAAAACAGCGCCGGCCGACAATTCCTCCGCGATGCGCGGATTGATGGCGGGCTACATCGGCTTGAAGCCGAAGGAAGGCTGGAAGAAAGCGATCGGCATTATTACCGACTCGCATCGAGGATTCCTGGAGCGGCTCGCGATTCTCGGCACGATCGAGTTTTATTGGGACTGGAAGCCCGCCGAGCACCGCGACGCGCTCTTGTTCGGGATGAAGGCGGCGGTACTCGAAGGCGACGTGGCGGACATTGCGGTGGACAACCTGCGTCGCTGGGGCTGCTGGGACCTGACTAAGAACATCCTCTCCCTGTACGACCGAAAGAGCCACGACTCGGAATTCGTGAAGCGGGCGATCCTACGTTACGCGTCGGCTTGTCCACAGCCGGAAGCGGCCAAATTCGTCGCCGACCAGCGAAAGCGCACGCCGGGACTGGTCGCGGAGATCGAGGAGGCCATGCGCGAAGAGAAGGCAATGAAGTAATCGCCAAAAATTCGCTACGTCAATTCAACGTCGGCGCTCGTCTGGACGTATAGAAAGATCATTCACGTCCCGAATTCTTGGAGTTCACCATGCATCGCCGTCTGTTCCTGAAATCTTCATTGGCCCTTGCCGCAATCGCTCGTTTTGGCTTTGCCAAGGAGCCGCCCGTGCTGAATACCGAAGTCGCTACCGGCAACAATCAGTTCGCCCTCGAATTGTTTGCCAAGCTGCGAAAAGAGGAAGGAAACCTTTTTTGTTCGCCGTTTAGCGTTTCCACCGCGCTGGCCATGACCAGCGTCGGGGCGCGCGGCAAGACCGCCGATGAAATGAGCCAGGTGTTGCATTTACCGGCCGATCGCGAGTCGGCGCATACGGCATTTGCCGCATTGATTCAGCAGCTCAACGCGGCCAACGACAAACGCGGCTATCAACTCGCCGTCGCCAACGCTCTGTGGGGCGCTCGCGGATACGGTTTCAAGCGCGAGTTTCTGGACCACACCCGCAAGCATTATGGCGCCGGGCTGACCGAACTTGATTTCATCAATGAAACTGAAAAGAGCCGGGAGACCATTAACCGCTGGGTCGAAAAGGAAACCCGCGACAAGATCAAAGACTTGCTCTCGCCCGGCATCCTTGGCGCCGACACGCGACTCGTCTTGACCAATGCCATCTATTTCAAAGGCGATTGGGCGGACAAGTTCGATGAAAAGGCGACGATCGACGAGCAATTCCATTTGGCCGGCGAGCAGAAGGTGAAAGCGCCAATGATGCATCGCACCGGCGATTATGGCTACTTCGAGAACGACTTGGTTCAAGTGCTCGCGATGACGTTCAAGGGCAGGGAATTGTCAATGATCTTCGTGCTGCCGCGCAAGAACGGAACACTGCCGGAAGTGGAAGCGAAAGCGACTCCGGAAAACGTGCGCACCTGGCTGGCCGGCATCCGCGGATCGGAAATCGTCGTGGCCCTGCCTAAGTTCGAAATCACCAAGAAAACCGAAATGGCCGATACGCTTCGTGAAATGGGCATGAAATCAGCTCTCAGCCCATCGGCCGATTTTTCGGGAATGTCGGAGAAGGAAGGCTTGATGATCTCGGATGTGATTCACAAGGCGTATGTCGCGGTCAACGAAGAAGGCGCCGAAGCGGCGGCGGCCACGGGCGTGGTGATGAAGGCCACCGCAATGCCGGTGCGACGAATCTTCCGCGCCGATCATCCCTTCCTGTTCATGATCCGCGACAACAAGTCCGGCGGCATCTTGTTCATCGGCCGCGTCGCTAATCCGGCGAAGTAGTCTTGTAGTGCCGTAGGGTGGGTCGAGACCGGGCTCTCAGCCGTAAGGTGGGTCGAGACCGGGCTCTCAGGCCCGGTCGAGGTCCACCATTGTTAATCAAACAATAATACTTTTTTGTGCGCGGTTGGGTGGGCCGCGACCGGGCCTGAGAGCCGGGTCTCGACCCACCCTACAAAAATACAAAAAGGCGAGTTGAATTACCTATTTCGCCGGGATCTTCCATTCATCGTCGAACAGTCCCGACGTAACGACTTCACTGGACAGC
>JBGQCZ010000401.1:0-5586 GCA_041495645.1 Gemmataceae bacterium
CGATTTTTCTGTCTTCATTTCCTGACCGTTTCGGCGTCACTTCCAAATGTTTACTATTTTAGTCAACATTTCTAAGGCGCACGATTTGGGCGCGCGCCGGCTTGCGCCCTTGCACCCTTACGATTTTCCAAGTGGGAGACCGTTGATTCTTTGGTTCGACGGACCCCTTGGCTAACTGTTATCGCCACAGAATGTCTATTCAAATAGTGATCATTTTTGGGTTTTCCCCAGGAAATGCTCGAAGAACGCGTACAGTTGCGCGTTCGACTCCTCGGTCGGCGTGTGATCTTTGCGGTTGGTCATGCCGACGCGGTTCGTTTGACCGAGGAGCTTGTTGACGGCGACGGCGTGGTTGAGCGCGATCCAACGTTCGGGTTGATCTTCCGAGCCGCCAGAGACGAGGAACGGCCGCGGGGCGATGAGAGCGTGCAGTTCGTGCAAGTCACGGTTCGCGTCGATCATCTTCTTGTACGCTCCGGTGCGCGGATTCTCCTTCGACGGAATCCCGGCTTTCGGACGCGGATGTTCCGGGTCCAGTCCGAGATACCACGGTTCCCAGTAGTTCACGTTCGACCGTTTCTCGTCGAAGACAATGCCGGGATCGCTCACGGCGACGGCGGTGAATTTGTCCCAAAGTGCCGCGGCGAACATCGCCCACTTGCCGCCGTACGAATGTCCGACCACGCCGATGCGCTTCCCGTCCACCTCGGGCCGATTCGCCAGGGCCTGCCAGCAATTGGCCGCGACGTAGGCATGATACGAAAGCGGCTGACACTGAGCCTTGCCAGTCTCCGGCTTCCAGGCGTTGCCGCCGGGGGTGCCGATCGACAGGGTGACAAACCCGCGTTTGGTGAGTTGCAGCGCGAAATCGCGCAGCGGTTGCTTGGCATTCAGGCCGACACTCGTCTCGGGCTCGTAGTAGACGACCAGAACCGCCGGAAACGGTCCTGAGCCGCGCGGCGTCAGCAGCCAGCCCTCGCCGGTCTGATTCGGCGCTATTTCGATCCGCACGAGTCGCTGGATGAAATCGTCGCGCTTGGCTTCGGAAATCACTTCGACTTTCGGCTTGGCGATCACGGCCGGCCACGGGCCCATCAGGCCGTGCCAAGCGTCGAGAATCTCTTTGCGCCGCCGCAGCCACTGGTCCGCGGACTCGACACGCTGGCCGTCGTCGAACAACAACGGCAATCGATACGAGCCGAATTTGTCCGAATACTCGGCGGGCGGGCGGAAGAACGGCGCGATGGTCTTCCAGGCGGCGGTATCCTCTGCGCGCGAATTCTCCGCCATTCCAACGAGGCCGAACGCAACGGCCCCAGCCAGCAAGATTCGCAAGGCAATCGTTCGATGGGTTCGCATGGCAGTTCCCATTTGACATTTGGCACTGCGTTTGCACCTAATCCCTTCGGCAGATTCCGAGTCGCTAACTCTGAAGGTGCAAAATGGCCAAGTTAGAACAGCAAACTATCGTGCCGCATTTGACCCTCCAGGCGCTTACGGCCGCTGAGCTAATGTCCGACAACCCGATCTCGCTTCGCAAAAACGCTGGAATCAGGGACGCGATCGCGTTGATGACCGATCGCGGCTTCGCCGCGGCGCCCGTGATCGATGAAAGCGGCAGGCCAATCGGCGTCATCACCGTTACCGATATCCTCATCCATGACCGCGAATTCGTGAGCTACCTGAAGACTGGCGATCCCACGGTCAAGGGCAAGCTGCGCACGCACGCTCGTCTGCCAGCGGATATGGGGATCGAGGTTGTCGATCGCACGACGATTGGTGAGATCATGACGCCCGCGATCTTCACCGTCATGGAAAACGCAACGGCAGCCGCCGTCGTGCAAACGCTTCTCTCGCTTAGAATCCACCATTTGTTCGTTTCCGACCGGCAAGGAATCCTGGTCGGTGTAATTAGCATGGGCGATATACTGCGAAAACTGAAATAAGAGGCGATCATGTTTCCACCGCGTCTCATTTTGGTCCCGACCGATTTTTCAGAACATTCCCGGGCCGCGCTTCATCTGGCGTCTTCGATTGCCCGGCAATCCGGAGCCCAACTGGTGCTCTTGTACGTCGATCCCCCGCCGCTGGTCCACGGCGAGATCGTGGATAGACGGGCGCCCGATTATCAGGCCAATTTGCGACATTTGATCGAAGGCACGCATCTGCCCGATCCCGGTATTCCAATCGAGCGAGTCCTACTCGCGGGCGAACCCGCCGACGAGATCGTCGGCCTGGCAACGGACCGCCAATGCGACCTCATTGTAATCGGGACTCACGGTCGCGGCGGATTGTTGCGCGCGGTCCTCGGCAGCACCGCCGAAAGAGTAATCCGCACCGCGCCCTGCCCGGTGCTTTCCGTCCGATTTCCGCAGGCTGGCGGACCGTGATTCAACGGGCCACCGGTGTGACATTTCGGAGCACGCATCGCCATCTGTGCCGTTTCCGCACAGGCGGATGTTTGTTCATTTTTTCTCAAAGTCTGGATTGACCTTTCTCGCGAATTCGCGCGCCGGGTGGTCTTTCGGCAGCGCTTTGAGCGTGTAGGGCACGCCGTCCTTTTGTTCCTTTTCCAGCCGTGCGGCCATGCCCTTCAGATAGTCGATGAAGTCCTTTTCCACCTTGAGCGTGCGCGGCGCTTTAAAGATCAGGATCATCGCGTCTTTGTCGAACGGTATCTCGTATCCGGTCGGGATATTCGCCTCGAAACGAAAGAGCGTGCCGGGTTTCATGACGTGGCGGCGGCCGTTGCTGCACAGCACCCATTGGCCGCGAACCGTGTAAATAATGCTCTCGCTCTTGTGCGGATGCTCGGCCACGAACATCCCGGCGGGCATTTCGATGAAATGTGCTTGCGAATCCTTGGCGAGCAACAGCGGGCCGATGCGGCCTTCGAGCGTGTCCACGCCGGCTGTTTTTTCCTTACTGGTGATGTCGTCGATGATCTCGATGCCGGGCGCGAGTTGGATTCGCTCGGGCGTGGTGTCGGTCTTCGGGTCAATCTCAGTGGTCATAGCCGCTCGGTGTGTTTCTTTGGCGTACTGTCCCTCATGAGCCGCGGTTGAAACGGTCTTCTTGAGCCACTTGCCGATTTCTTGATAGAGCTTCGGCGAATAGGGCCCCTTGAAACTCTGGAAGTTGAAACGATCCTTCATCCGTTCGTCGAGATCGTCGGGCGCTTGCTGAAAGCTATGATCGACGCCGGCGATGAGTTTGCCGCTCGCATGTTTGTTGCCTGCGGCCCGCATGATCTTAACGGCGGATTCGTGGCTGGGGGGCAATTCAGATCGCGTTCGCCCGACAATGCCAAAGCCGGCGCTTGAATGTGTTTGAACATTTCATCGGGCGGCCACTTCAGTTCCTCGCGCCGCCGATTCAACCCGCGAACGGTGAGCTGCAAACCGTCGTCATCCGTCTGAAACACATCAGCGCCTTTCGCGGCGGTTTCGTACATCTCGTTGAAATGCCGTCCGAGACCCAACTCAAAGCGAACGTTCTTCTTGGCCCACTCCATCCGTTCCGGTGAACTCTCGGCCCACTTCACCAACCCGCCAAAGGTGTGCTCGTACATCGCCGGGCCCGATGCGCTCAACGCGCCGAGGAAAATGTACGCATCCGCCTGGACGCCGTCTTTCGCCGCCAAACAAGCGAAATAGGCCCCCGCACTCTCTCCAACCACGACGATCCTGTCGAATTCCTTGCGCTGCCGGGCGTATTGAATCACCGCGGTGGCCGCCGACGCTTCGTCCGAATAATTGCCCATCCATCTGCTGTTCGGTTTGCTCGCTCCGAAGCCGACCCGGTCGAAGCGCAAGCTGGCGTAACCGCGGGCGAGCAAGTCCTCGGCGAGCCGTTTGAGGGCGTCGCGCTTCGGCACGCCTGCACGGATCATTTCGCCGTCGCGTGTGTGCGACATCGACCCGCCAAGAATCACCACGCACGGGATCTTGGCGTGGGCGTGCGGAATCAGCAACGTGCTCGCTACGTCGGCCACCGGTGCGGCAATCTTCACTTCTTCGACACGCGGCTCGTCATGTGCCAGGCAGGGGAATTGAATCAAGAGGCAAATCAGGAGAGAAACACAAAATCGCGGCATAGCGGATTCTCCAAATCGTGATCCGTCGGGGTGGCTCGAAGTATCTTATTTCGGCAACCCCGCGACGGCGGTGGGAATTGTCAAACTGGCTCGTGACGGGACGCAAGCGGAATGAATTCCGCTACGACGCGATGTAGAACGCAATTTATTCCGTTCACGAGAAAGAAACACCCCAGCCGGACCCGGTGTTCCGACGGGGTCGTGGGACGGCAGGCTTGGGGCCGTGCCGGCCCAGCCCCATCAATATCAGGCTGGAGTTTCTTCGCCGCCGTCTGCGCGGCGATGACCCCCCGTCTTATGCGGTCGCTCAAGGATGCACGGTTGATCTTAGCGTCGGTTTGGGAGAATGAAATAGTCAAAGATTCGTTCACTAAAGCTTCAAGCCACCTATACGGTTCGCATGTGTACGACGAGGGAGAACTTGGTCCGCTTGCATGCGAAAAAACCGGGATGGGTAGCTGAGTAATCCGTGCTTAAGATGTGTTGATCGGCGAATAAACGAATGTAGTAACCGTGAGGCGACAACAGATCCGCGTCGAGCGATTCCGCTCCCTAAAGCGAACTTACAATCCATGCTCGAAAAGTTCTTTCAGCAAGCACTGGATCGCGACAACGAGGATTCCGCCGCGCGATTGTTGTTCTCGGAATGGTTGGCGGAGCGCCGTGATGCACGTGCTGCCGGCTGTCGCTATCTGGCCGAGACCTGCAAGCATCCCTACCGCTCCTACGCGACCTGGGAGTGGTGGAATTTCGATTCGGCCAATCCGGAGCCGATTCGGCTGCCGAGCGAATTGTGGGACAGACTGCCGATCCATGCCGCGGCTGGTTATCCGCGTTGCAAGGAATGGCGGTCGCGGCGTAAGGCGGAGGCGGCCTTGTGCGGACTTTTCGCACGGAAGAAACGTAAGCGCGCTAATTCGCGCTGAATTCGGGCGGGAACTTGCGCGGCGATTGCGTGGTCTGAATGGTATTGAGCGCGTCGATCAAGGCGCGGGCGCGCGTGCCGACGTCGGTTTCCTCGAGCATTTCCTGCTTGCGCGGCACCGTGAGCGGCAATTGGAAGCACAAACAATCGATGAGCGACCCCAGCGGCATTTCGCCTTCGAATAGGTCCTTCAACCGTTGCTTGTCCTCTTCGGACCCGGTGAATCGGGGAAGGATCATCTCGGCGAGCTGATAGCGAATGCGTTGTGTTTCCTTGATCGAGAGCGTCAGCACATCGGGCATAAGATCGAGCCGGGCGGTGCGATATGGGCGATCGGTCGTGAGTTCTTTCACCACGCGCGCGCGGCTCAGGCCGCGCAGGAGCAGCAAGAAACGGCCGTCGTCGAGTCGCTGATTGGCGACGATGCGGCCCAGGCACACCACCGGGTGAACGGGTGGGCGGTCGCCCTGGTCGGTTTCCCAATCGGGTTTCAACAGGGCCATGGCGATGAGGTTGTCGCCGTTCAAGGCGTCGGTGGTCATGTCGCGATAGCGCGGCTCGAAGA
>JBGQCZ010000402.1:0-5563 GCA_041495645.1 Gemmataceae bacterium
CTAAGTCAAGGCGCGCAGAAAGTCTTGTGAAATCGGCGTGACGGCGCGCACGGTTGCGAGTGTGACGGGGTCCGAACGTCGTAAGTCATTTTTAGCTAGTTTGTTATGTCATGCCGCACAATTCGCGCTGCCGAAGAAATGTGACGATCTTTGTGCTGCAAAAGTTTCGATAAGTGGCGCGCCCGGTCACCGTGTCCATTCGTTGCGCCTGCGTTCCTTGCAATCGCGCCGCCACTACCGTAACCTGATCGGTGATAGCGCTGAAGGAGATTGCCATGCCGCGCAACTTGGTCCTGCTGCTGCTGTTCGCCGCTCCGGTCGTGGCCGCCGAGCCGTCACTGAAAGAGGCGCGCACGCGCTGGCTGAAGGGCAATTACGCCGAGGCCGCAACCGCGTACGAAGATTTGTCCAAAGACGACAAGCCCGCTGCTGCCGCGATCATCGGCTGGAGCCGGGCGCTGCAGAGCCAAGGCGAGTACGACAAAGCGCTGGAAGTGGTGGAAAAGGGCCTGACGAAACGCGACGGCGATCCGGATCTGTTCGCTCGCAAAGCCGAGATGCTCTATCTCTGCGGCCGCTGGACCGAGGCCGAAAAAGCCGCCGATCTGGCCATTGACAAAAAGAGCGAGAACTTTCTGGCGCGATGGGTAAAGGCCGAACTGCTCCGAGATCGCGGCGATCTGGAAAAGGCCGACATCGCCCGTCGGTGGCTTGTCAAGGCCTACAAACAGCGCAGCGACGACGACAAGGACATCAAGGACCCCGAAGAACTGGCTCTCGTGGGACGCGCAGGCACCGAGAACGCGAACGCCCATGGCCTGACGGATCAATTCGATTTCATTCTCAACACGATGTATAAGGACGCCCTGACCGAAGAACCAAACGCGTGGTTTGTCGAGTATCAAGCGGGGCAATTGCTGCTCGAGAAATACAACCGCGGCGAGGCGCTGGACGCCTTCGATAAGGCGCTCAAGATCAACCCGCGTGCCGCCGAAGCGCTGGTAGGAAAGGCAGTCGCGGCGCTGCAGAAGTTCGAAGTGAAAGAAGCGGAGGAACTCGCCGATCAAGCGCTGAAGATCAATCCAAAGCTCACGTCGGCATTGCGCGTGAAGATGGACCTGATGCTGCTCGGCGGCGATTTGCGGGCGGTTAAGAAACTTGTCGACGAGGCGTTGGCGATCAATCCGCGCGATGAATACACCCTCGGCCGCGTGGCGGCGTTGCACATCCTTTCGCACGACAGAGCCGAACTCGAAAAACTGATTCAGGAAGTAACGAAATTCGACCCGAAACCCGGCCGATTCTATTACGAATTGGCGGAGCGGGTCGAGGAGCGACGGTTGTTCGGACAAGCTGAACAGTATTACAAGAAGGCGGTCGAAGCCCATCCGGAAATGCCCTGGCCGCGGAACGGCCTTGGACTGCTCTACATGCGGATGGGTAAGGAAAAAGAAGCGGGCGAGTTGCTCGATAAGGCGTTCGAGGCCGACAAGTTCAACGTCCGCGTGGCCAACTCGCGCAAGGTGCTGAAGCACCTGGAAAAATACAAGACGATCAAGACGGATCATTTCATCCTGAAATACGATCCGGAAAAGGATTCTCTGCTCGCCCGCTTCATGGCCGACTATCTCGAAAAGCTTTACGCCGATTATTGCGGCCAGTTTGCCTACAAGCCGAAGGAACCGATTCTCGTCGAAGTCTTCAACAGCCACGAATATTTCAGCGGGCGCACGGTGGCGCTGCCCGATCTGCATACTATCGGCGCATGCACGGGCAAGATGTTCGCGATGGTGTCGCCGAAAGGGAAGGGCATCCGCAAACCCTTCAATTGGGGCCGCGTATTGCGGCATGAATTGGTGCACATTTTCAACCTGGAACAGACCGATATGCAGGTGCCGCATTGGCTCACCGAGGGCTTGGCGGTCGATAACGAAGGGATCAAGCACCCGCCGGATTGGAATCGGGCGCTGGTGGAACGCTGTGGGGCCGATACCCTGCTCAACCTCGACAACATCACGCTCGGGTTTGTGCGCCCGCGTACGCCGGACGAATGGTCGCTGGCGTATTGCCAGAGCCACCACTACGTGACGTTCGTGAAAAAGACCTACGGCGACGCGGCGATTGGCAAATTGCTGGGCGCGTACGCGGAAGGCGTAGACGACGCCACTGCGCTCAAGAAGTCTTGCAATGTCGAAAAGGCTGACTTCGAAAAGGCTTACAAGCAGTACATCCAAGCGGAAGTGAAGGGACTGCAAGTCAACAAGCCGGTCGCCAAGCCAATGACTTTGACGCAACTTCAGGCCGAGTACGAAAAGAAGCCTGACGATCCGGACATCGCCGCGAAACTGGCCGAGCGATTGATGAGTCGCGAGGCCGGCAAGGCCCGCAAATTGGCCGAAGCCGTGCTCGAAAAACAAAAGGATCATGCGCTGGCCACCGTTGTGGTCGCGAAGCTCGATGCCAAAGGCGGCAAATTGGCCGATGCGATCAAGGCGCTCGAAGGCGTGATCAAGAAAGATAAACCCGACTTGGATGTGTTGATGGCGATGGGTCAGCTCTTGGTTGAAGATAGTCAAGCTGCCACAGCTGCCGAGGTCTTTGAACAGGGCAGGAAAGCCGATCCCAACAACGTCGATTGGCTGATTGAATTGGCGAAGCTGTATCGTAAGGGCGACGACAAGGCCAAGCGAATCTCGGTCATCCGCGACCTGGTCGCAGTCGACCCCGACGAGTTTGAACTCCGCAAGGTTCTATGCCAATTACTGCTCGATTCCGGGATGAATGAGGAAGCCGAAAAGGCCGCGCGCGATGCGTTGGAGATCGATTTGTCGGATGAAGAGGTGCAAGATGTCTTGTTGAAGTCGCTCAAGGCGCAGAAAAAAGACGAGGAAGCGGCACGGCTGAAGAAACTGTTGCAGGATTGAGCGTGAAATGACTTTGAACCAGCTACAGGACTTGATCCGTACCATGTATGGGGCCAAGGATGGGGCCCGTGGCCTGGAAGGCACGTTCATGTGGTTCATGGAAGAGGTTGGGGAGTTGTCGGCGGCGCTTCGAGGCGGGGATCATCAGGAGCGCGTGCTGGAATTCGCCGATGTGCTGGCCTGGCTGGCGACTCTGGCGAACATTGCTGGTGTGGACCTGGAAGAGGCAATGCGGGCCAAGTACGGCAATGGATGTCCGGGTTGCGGCCGGCTTAGCTGTGTTTGTGAAACTGCGGAAAAGCCTTGAGTTGGAACTCCCCTTCGAGCGAAAGCCCATGCGTCGGATATTGATTCATCTTGGATTGATCGCACTGCTGGCAGCAGGAGCGACTTCGTGCGATCGCGCGGCGAGGTCGTCGGGCGGACGGGCCGCGATCAAGGACAATTTGCAGGTCGGAATTCCGCCGGGTCCGATTGGAGGCGACGACGATGTCGGCCGCCGTGCGCCGATGTTCAAGGCTGGCCATTGGACTCCCATTCTTGTCACTATCGAAGGCAAAGACGATCTGGAGAATGCCGAGCTCGTCGTCAAAACTGTTGACAGCGACGACGTCTTCAACACGAATGCCGTTTCGCTCGGCACCGTGAAGTTTACGGCCGAAGCGCCGTCATTTACGACGGTCGTTTATGCCCGGCCCGGAAAGACCGATAGCACCATTAGCGTCACGCTGCGTTCAAAAGGGCAGGACGTCGGCCAGCCGATGGAAAAATCGCTGTATGCTCTCGAATCGAATTTCTTTTTGTATGTGACGTTGGGTGCACGGCTGCCCGGAATTCGGCTGCCTGGGCTCGACGACAAGCAATTCCGCCTCTCCGAAATCGCTGCTTTCGACCGTGCGACCGAACTTCCGGCCAAATGGTATGGCTATGACACCGTTGACCTCGCGATATTGACCACGGGCAACGACGAATTTACCAGCGGTTGGCTCAACGATTCGAACGGCGCGCGCCGTGAAGCGCTGCTGGAATGGTTGCGGCGCGGCGGCCAACTCGTGCTTTGCGTGGGAAAGAATGAGACGCTCCTCAAGAATCGTCCGGACCTGGCGGAATTCCTGCCGGTGGAATTCGAGGGCACCGCGACGCCCGAAAAGGTGCAAGTGCCGTGGGGCACAGTCGTAAGCGAACCACTTAGCGATCCGCAAAACAAGACCGCCCTGACGATCGCGAAGATGAAGCCCAAGGCCGGCAGGGGCGTTCGCACGCTGGTCACGGCCAAGGACGGCAACGTGAGTTATCCGTTCGTCGTGCAGTCGAGTTACGGGCTGGGCCGCCTCACGATCCTGGCGACCGACCCCGAATTGCCGCCGTTCAACCGATGGAAGAGCCAGGGTGTTTTCTGGGAACGCCTCTTGCGCGAGAGCGGACCGAGTTACGTCGAATTGAAAGCCGCGAATCAGGGGACGATTGCGGGAATCACCGATAGCACGAATGACGATTCTGCCCGTCAATTGCAGCGGCACGTGCTGGAAAACTTTGATGGCGTGCCAGTGATCTCATTCGGCTGGGTAGCGCTGTTCATCTTCGTGTACATTCTGATCGTCGGGCCGCTCGACTACCTGTTTCTGAAGAAAGTGGTCAAACGCCTGGAATTGACGTGGGTCACGTTCCCGCTGGTGGTGCTGACCGTAAGTGCCGCAGCCTATTTCACGGCATCCGAATTGAAGGGCAGAGTTCAGAAGATCAACAAGGTCGATCTGATCGACTTCGATCTGCGAACCAAGACCGTGCAGGGGACGACGTGGTTTTCGATTTTCAGCCCGCGCGTTCAGAATTACACTGTCAGTCTGGAGCCAGCCGAAGGCTGGGGCATGACGCGGGAGCAGATTTCGCCGCCCTTGGTGACGTGGTTGGGCCGCGCCGACGCCAAGCGGCAGAGTCTTTTTCGACGTTCCTATGAATACGACCCGAACGGCGGGTTGCGCCGCGTGCCGATTCAGGTCTGGTCCACCAAAGGTTTTCAAGGGTCTTGGTACCATCCCATGGATGCAGCCAAGCCGCCCATCGTCGCGGACTTGCAGAGCGCCGGCGGCGACATCACCGGCAGCATCGTGAGCAACTTGCCCGTCACGCTGGAAAGCGTGGAATTGTTCTACAAGGGCAACGTTTACAACCTCGATAAGCTCCTACCGGGCGCTGCAAATAAGAAGCAGGTGACCGCTACAAACAAGACGTCGTTCACCGATCGATTGGGCCCGCTCTATGTGGGCCCGGCCGCGTCGCTCCCTCCGGCCATGCCGTTCGGCCGCGGTTCTACCTACGATCCGAAGTCGCCCCCCGTCCTGGCGCCGGCGCGCAAGACCATCGAGTCGATTTTGTTCCACGAGGCAATCGAACGGAAAGGACCAACCCGCACGACACGCAACGCGATGCTTCGCGAATTCGACCAGTCATGGCGCGTGGCGGAGGAATCGTCGGGCGAGGACGCGATTCTTTACGGCGTTTTGCCGACGCAGAAGACCGAGGCCGAAATCGCCGCCAACAGTCCCGCCACGGCCACGCGGTTGTGGGTCGGAGCTTTGCCGAGCGACAAGGGCGCAAGTCGGCCGGCGCTTTCAGGCTCCATGCGGCAAGACACGTTC
>JBGQCZ010000403.1:0-5559 GCA_041495645.1 Gemmataceae bacterium
CAACCAGCCGCACACGCTCGGCAGGAGCCTCGCCCTCCCTGACTGCCTCCGGTTTCGCTTGTCGCGTGCAGGCATTTCGCTATATCTATCAGTCCGATATATTGGCAAGCTGGAATGAGGTTGAGAGTCATGGGCATGCAATGTGCCGTGTGCGGAAAGAAGCCTTCGATCGGCAATCAGATCTGCCGCCGCGGTAAAGCGAAATATTTGGGCGGCGTCGGCCGCAAGATCACCGGCATCACCAAGCGCACCTTCAAGCCGAACCTGCAGCGCATTCAGGTCACCGAAGGCGGCACCGTCAGCACCAAGCGCGTGTGCGTGGCCTGCATCCGCAGCGGCCGCATTCAACGCCCGATCAAGAAAAAGGCCTTCCAAATGCCGTCGATTTGAGATGGCTAATGTCGATCGACATCGAACAAGTGAGAAAGGTCGCGACGCTCGCCCGCCTGGAATTGAGCGACGCGGACCTGCCGAAAATGGCCGAGCAACTGTCGGCCATTTTGGATTACGTCGATCAGTTGAAACAAGTCCCCACCGTCGGCATCGAACCGCTCGCCCATCCGCTCAACGTCCACAACGTCTTTCGCGAAGACGAACCCGGCGAATCGTTGCCCGTCGATGCCGCCCTGGCCAACGCCCCCGACCGCAAAGGCGATTTCTTCGGCGTCCCCGCCGTTCTTGACTAGCGAAAACCCTGCGTCTGCTGCTTGGAAAACCGTAAGGGTGCAAGGGTGCAGACCGGCGCGCGCCCAAATCGTGCGCCTTAGAATAAAGATGCTAGGTCAGTAGATTGATCAATTTAGTAATCTTTTGTACACATTCAGCGGCTGGAAACGTCTGGCCCCGACGCGCAAGCAAAACGGATCATTTTTCCTTTGTTGCATCGACTGCTCGCAAGAGAGCATTGACGAGCTCGTAGGCTCGGCGTTGTTCCATTTCAATATCAAAGGTTGTCCCCACAGTAGCCCCCTCCGCAATTTGTGCCGCCCAAACGGGGCCGATGCTGTCGAGCCGAGCGAACTTGTCTCGCAGGATCGCGATGCCCTCGGCGATCAGGCTGTTTTCAAGCATTCCGCGAAATTCGGCAGCCAGCGCCTTGTAACCGTCGGGATAGTTGTCGATGCAGAAGCAAATGTCATATGCGTCCTTTTCCTTCTTTCGCTCGCTGAGCGCGATCGCCTTGATGCACAAGAAAGCAGCAATGCTCGGCAGTCTAACGGTGACTTTGTTACGGCCGCCATCGGGTAGCGCGCCCTCAATCGATACCTCCTGTTGAAATTCGAAGGCCAAGTCCAAGCCATGAGCCTTCCACACAGTCATTTCTTGAATTGGGATATGGGTGCCTTCGGCGGCGATGTCCGGAAATTCTCCGGTGATGAGGTCCACTTTCACTTGGAGTGACGTGCCTTCGAAATTGCGAAAGAAACGATTCGGCATGTCCGGGGACTGCTGATAACCCGAATCAATCAGCTTCCTTCTGATGGATTCGTATGCCATCGGTTTGAGCTTCCTGGGATCGAGCGCCAGGTCAACGTCGAGAGAGCCGATATGTCCCTTGTTGGGAAACGTCAATTCGGGCACCCATCCGCCGACGACCACCAGATTTCCGAGGTCTTTGCCCAGGACGGTAAGCACTTCGATGAGGACGGACCTGCAAGCAGTCACGTCGTTCATTGTTGCGCTCCGGTTTTCTGCTCGCCATCACGGGCAGGCTCGGAAAGCAGCGGACGAAGTTCCTTTTCCAGAATCTCCTGCGCCGCGTCTTCTCCTCGACCCGGAAGATTCTTCAGATCCAGATAAAGCTGGAGCGGCGAGACGACGTTTACTCCGTCAGCCCAACGTCTGACGCCGGTGAACACGCCGGCGTCGGGTGGATCGTCCGTTAACCAAAGCGTTAAGTTTGCGCCCGAATCAACCTCCTTGGCGTCAAGATGAGCGAGCAGAGCCTGGAGTACGCCGCTCGAAACGACTTTCTTTTGGATGTACACAACGCTCTTGTCGTATCGGACCAGCGGCGAGTAGCGCCAGGCCGCCGACAATTGAGTGACGGCAAACTGAATGTGCTGTGCCCGTAACCAGGTTGCGAGGCGCGTTTCAGTTTCGGTTGGTCTGGACATCGCGAAGAGTTGCATGCGTTTGACATGCGGCCGATATTGGGCCGCCCAGTCTTGAAGCAACTTGGCCGGATCACGTAAGTAAAGCAGACGATCTCGTTCTTCCAGATACGCTTCTTCCAGAAGCGTCTTTTTTACCTTCGATACCAGTCCGATGCTCACGCTGGCTTCTTTTGCCAACTGCTGGACCTGCCATCCCTTGTCCGGGTGCGTCAGAATCTCGCGAATGATTTGGCTCGATTTTCGTGAAAACGGATTGACGGCCGCCCGAGTCGCGGTTCGGCGATTGGGTCGACCGGAAACCTGGACGAACAACCCAGGCGCGACAATCCGGCAGTTGCCCACCCCGTCCAGGTAACTGACGTTTTGCTCTTGGCACAACTCCGCGACTCGCGGGGAAACGTACGGCGCGCAAACCATGAGCAGCCCGTCCGGCGGCACCCACTTGAGTCTCTGGAAGACCGCCAAGGCGGTTTGCGGTGAAAGCTGCGGCCGAGTCTCCACAAATAGATCGACACGGCGGTGGTCCGGCTGCGTCGAGACGGTAATGACGTAATCCCACTCCATCCGTCGTCCGTCGGCGCGCACCGACTCCGATTCGACCACCTTCACTATTTCGAAGGCCGCAGTCTCACTGGCCAGTTGCCGAACCCATTCGGCAACCGGAATAGAGGTTGGCTCGTCGATTTGTTTCACTTTATTGATAATTTCACCACTAAGTGAAAATAGAATTAATAGTGAAATAAGTCAAGTATTTTATAAATTACCATGATTTTACTGCATGGTGAAACTTAATAAATAATGAAACAAGCGATGCGAAATGAGGCCAGAGAATTAGCTGGAAGGCGAGGTTGCCCAAGTCCGTGTCCAGGTTAAGAGCCGGTATGCCACTGATTGCGACCGGGGCTTTCCGGTCAAGGAGGCGAGCCTGGATGCATTCGACTTCCTGATCGTGGCGTTCCTCAACATCGGGAAGTTCTTCGGCAAGAACGATGGCACGACCGGCGAGCAAGAGGCAGAGTTCTACACCCTGCCCCGCGAGTTTATCAAGCTGCATCACGACACCAGTTCTTCCTGGCAGAAGGTGAAGTTAAAGAACTTGCAAACTGAGATTGATGAGTTCAAGAACGGAGCGGGATTCGAGTTGATCGCCAACAAGCTGGGGGGATACCAAGGCCGAAGAAAGATCGGTTGGCGGCTTTGGGCGACGATGAGACCGGCAATTGAGCGAAGACCATCATGGCCCAATCGATCATCGTCGACGGAATTTCGCGGTGCGCGAGACTTCGCACTAACTTGAGGCCATGGCCGGAAGCGGATAGATGTAAGCCCCTTCGAAAGAGACGGTTCCGTGAATCCAGCCGTTCCAACGGATTGGACGCTCCTTCGGTCCAGGAACACGGTCGCGAATGGCGAACACCTCTTTGGCGAGCGGATGGTTCGGACCGATCAGCCGGACCTCCAGCGGGTTGATCCAATGGGGCTCAGGCATTTGCCGGATGATGGTAAAGAGCCGACTTTGTGCGTTGCCCTTTTTTTCAATCTCGGCCAGTGGGGATACGATGTAGAAATACCACTGGCCGTCCTCGGCTTTCTTCAGCCAGAAGGCAGCCGTCACCTCGAAGCCTCCTTGCGGCAATTGCTCGACGATTCTCTGACCATTTTCGGTCAGGTCGCTTACCAGCGTAGTCGTATCCACGACAGCACTCCATCCGGGTTATTCGCGATTGCGTCGAAAAGCCTTTGAGCGTCAGCCTGCGATTTTTGCGCGTAGCGGCTTGCCTCGTCCCATTCCATCGCTTCGCGCCAATTGCCGGCGAAAGCGGGGCTCGCCGACGCGTCCGCGTCAAGCGCGGCTTCGAGGCCTGCGGCCTTGAGCAGCTTTTCGAGGTTGTGCGTGTAGCACTCCTCGACAAACTTTCTCTCACGTGGGAAGTCATCCTGATTCGTCAGCTTGGCGATGCACGCCTTCAGCCCGCACTCGACGGCATAGCCGGCCAGATAGTACGCTCCTGACCAGCGACCGGCGGCCAACAGGATGGCGGCATCGGCAATTCGGTCTTCGGCGAGTTGCCGCAATTCGAGTCGGTTCACCCTTCTCTCCTCGCTGCCGCTACTCGTCGGCGCCTTGCATCCAGGCGGCTCACCCTGCACCATTCTATCTGCCGGCCCGCCTCGCTCGCTACTTCAATTCGCGACGACTTGGGTCTGGTCAGCCGCTCTGGCCGCGAAACCACACTTCAGCCGGCTCGCCATCGCCCTCCAGCCACAACTCGTGCGGATCGCTCTCCTCCTCATCCGCCAGCTGCACCGCCACAAAATCCGCCGATCTGCCTGGCTCCAGCGTCCCGCACTCGTCGGCCAAGCCCAGCGCCTCCGCGCCCCAGAGCGTGGCCATTTTGAGCACGGTTTCGGTGGGCAAATCTGGGCGGTCGGCGTGGAGGAAGCGCATTTCGTTGAGGATGCTCAAATCGGGATTGGAGGATAGGCCGTCGGTGCCGAGGGCCACGCGGACGCCGCGAGCCAGCAGTTCGTGGACCGGGTGCGGGGGATGGCCGAAGGCGTGATGCGTGCGCGGGCACAAGACGACCGTGCCGCTCGGTGGAATCGGCGCGGTTGGGGCCAGGAAGTTGCCGTGAACGAATAGGGCCGGCCCGGTTCCGGCCGCCAGACGAATGACGTGCTCGGGGCTTTTGGCCAACCCGAGCGGGTCCCAGACGCCGAGTTCTTGCAGGAACGAAACGAACGGTCCGGAATGTTCTTCGAGCAGTTCGCGTTCGGCGGCGGATTCGGCCAGGTGAATGGCAAACGGCACGCCGGCGCCCGCCGCGGCCTTGATGAGCGAGACGCGCGTGCTGTACGGCGCGTGCGGGCTGAGTCCGGGCCGGCAGGTTGGCGTCGGCTGGCACTTGCCGAGCCATTGCTGGGCGGATTGCCAGGCGCGCTCGGCCCGGTCCTTGGTGAGCCCGAGCATTTCGCGATAGATCACGGCACGCATGGGGGCATCGGCGAGTTCCGCCCAGCTCGATCCGTCGCCGGAGACATCGCCGATCAACGTCGTCCCGCTGCGCAGCGATTCAGCCAGCCCTTCGCGAATGTCGTCGGCGATTTCGTCGGGCGTGCGTTGCCGGCGGTGGGCGATCACTTCCCGCAGCCAGTTGGTGAAATCGGGCGACGGCGGGGCAAGCCCGCGCATGCCGGTCAGATCGAGGTGCGTGTGAGCGTTGACCAATCCCGGCAAAATCGCGGCGTTGCCGAAATCGCGATCGGGCTTGCGAGAACCGTGCGGTTCGATGCCAACGATGCGTTCGCCGTCGAAAACGAGAATTCCGCGCTCGACCGGCGGCCCGGCGACGGGAAAGATCCAGCGAGCGGTCACGGCAAGCATGTCATCGAATATACAGCGCAAGAATTGTTTAGCCGCAAGGGGAGCTTGGCGACCCGA
>JBGQCZ010000404.1:0-5556 GCA_041495645.1 Gemmataceae bacterium
AAGTGCGCCTTGGTGTTGTCGAAGTGCTTGAACCGGTAGTTTTCAAAACTAGTTTTGAAAAGAGCGCACGGGTGTTGCCGAACTGCTGGAATCGGTAGTTTTCAAAACTAGTTTTGAAAAGTGCGAACGGCACCGAGGCCAAGCGGTTTCGCGTACGCAGGCCAAGTGGTTTCGCGTACGCGGGAAACCGGGCCGTTGTGAATGAGAACATGTCTGGCGCCTGACCTGAACTCGCGAATCTCGCTTACTTCTCCCCCAGCCGGCGCAGCGATTCCTGCGCCTCGACGGTCATCCGTACGAGCGCCGGCCCCTTCGCCAGTTCCGTCAGCAGCAATCGCGCTGCGGGCGACGCAATTTGTTCGAGCACTTCGACCGCTCGGACGCAGCGCAGCCGGTCGCCGCTCAAGGCGCTGCCTTCCAGATCCCGCAGCAGCCTCTCGGTACGACGACGCCGTTCCAGCGATGCTCCTTTCAACGCGCGGCGTAATTCCGGAATGGCGTGTTCTCCTGCCTTGGCGAGTTCGGCAGTCGCTTTCTCACGAATGGAAAAGTCGGTGTCGCCAAGTTGCTCGGCCCACTTCACCATCTGGTCGGCATTCGGAGCCGGTGGCGGCTTCAGTCGCTGAGCGATCAGCGAGATCGCGTCTTGTGGATCGGCAATCAGGCCCCCAATCGCCTTCTGTGCGTCGGCCGCATCGTCGCTTGCCAACGCATTCCACTGTTCGGCAAGTGGGCGACTGGATTTTCCGGCGCCACCAATGAGATCCCAGACGAACACTTGCGTGTCGGCTCCGCCGCTGAGCAGTGCTCGGCCATCGCGACTGAACGCCAGTGATGTCACCTCGCCCGGCAAATGTCCGTCGAAACGCAGCCGTTCGCGGCCCGTCGCCACCTCGCGCACATGGACCGTGCCTTGCATCGTCGTCGTGGCGAACAAGCGTGAATTTGGTGAAAACAGCTTGAAATACTCACCCTCCGGCAACACGGCGTAATCGAGTTGCCGGCGCGTCGCGAGGTCGAATAGCCAGAAGGTTGACTTGTTGCGCTCGTCAATCACGTTCGGTTGTCCGGTGCGGCCGAACACGGCGAGGTAGCGGCTGCGAGAGGACTCGGTCACTTCCGTGATGAAACCGGTCTCGCCGCTGAAGACGGGCTGCCCGGTAGCATCGAGAAGGTCCAACTTCCGTAGTCGGGCCACTGCCTTCTCACCCCATTCCGGCCAGCGACCGCCCGGCGGTACCCACCATGCCGACCATTTGGCGGGCTCCAACTCCTTCCCTGTCCGGGGGTCAAGGACGAGCGGCCCCTCGAATCTTTCGCGTTCGATCGCCAGGAATTGACCGTCGTCTGACCATCGGTAGTGCGTGGCCCGGCCAGCCAGGGGATGTTGGGAAAGCTGCTTGCCAGTCGCGAGGTCGAACACGCACACCGCATTGGTCAGCCCTTCCAGCGCGGCGAACCTTCCATCCGGAGTGACCGCTCCGTTCCGGTAGAGTTCGCCGTACTTGACGTCGAGAGGTTTTAGCTTGCTTTCCAGCCGGCGGACTTCGTGCAGCGTGTCAATGTCCCGCAGACGCACCGTTCCGTCCGCTTGGCGAAAGGTCACGACGCGGTTGGCGACAATCGTGTTGGCCACGGCCCGCTCGCCTTCCGGCAGATCGTCGGGAAAGCGGCGCAGCAAGCGGCCGCTCGCCGCGTCCCAAACGAATACGCGGAGAGCATCGCCGGCGATGATCTGCCGCCGATCCGGCGTGAAACCGACTCTCCACACTCGGCCAGTCATGGCGGGCAGCGGCACGCGATCGCGGCCAGTCTGGGTGTCGAGGATCTGCACCGCTCCGCCATCGGTGACGATGGCCACGCTCTTGCCGTCAGGAGAAAACGCCGGCGGATTTGACCCACGGCGCTCCATTGGCGAGAGCTTGCGCGGCTTGCCTCCAGCCAGGTCGGTCACCCAAACCGATCCTCCAGATCCACTTTCGCCGGTCCAAGCGACTTGTTTCCCGTCTGCCGAAAAGGTCGGTGCGTTGTAGACGCGGCCGGCCCACCGAAACAGTTCCTTTCCTTCGTGCCAGTCCCAGACCGTGAAACCATTGCTACCATGTGCGACAATTCTTTTCTCGGAGGCATCGAACGCGGTGCCGAGAATCGGCCCACCCTGGAAGTTCAGCCGCTTGGCCACTGTGCGTTTGGCCAAATCGAACACGGCGACATTCGTACCCGAGTTATCGACCTGTCCGACCGCAAACCAACCAGCAGGTGACAAACTGAAGCCCCGATCCTCGGCGACGGGCAATTCGGCTTCGTGGATCTTTTCGCCACCTTCAGCGAACGTCATGATGGTCGTCTTCTGTCCGCGGACCACAGAAGTTTTCAGGTGTTTGCCATCGGGCGCGAAGGCGAGGTCGTTGCCGTGAAAGGCGCCCAGGAGCTTGCCGGACTCGAAGTCCCACACGGAATTGGCGTTGTAACCGCCACCCACTGCGGCCAAGCGCCGGCCATCGGGCGAGAAGGCAAGCCGCTGAATGGTCGATTTGGCGTTGAACGATTTCACTTCGCGTCCGGTTTTTGCGTCGAATACGAGGACGAAGTCAGCGGCGGTGCGGCCAGCGGCGACCACATAATTGCCGTCCGGCGAGAAGAGCACTGGTCCGCGGCAGCCGCGCAGCCGAAGGCTCCCGAATCGGTTGAGTGCCCCGGCCGGGAGTGGGTCGTCGGGCTTAACCGGATCGGGCGACTTGGGCGACGGTATTTCCATTGCGGGCGGCGGCTTCAAAACCAGAATGGTCCCAGCAGTGGCGCTTAGTATGAGCACGGCGACGCAAACGGATTTGAAACCGATTCGAAACGGCAGTGTATGGCCAACGAGGTCCGCGATTGTTGGCGAAACGCGCTCTGAAGTCGCGGAATCGACGACTACTTCGAGCAGCGCTGCCGAGACGGATTCGCGCGGCACGGCCAGCAGCGCCGTCAGTGCGGCGGGGAGCGCCAAGCCGTGTCCGGCGAGACGGCAGCGTAGTTTCGCTCGGCCGCGCTCCAGCCGGCCTTTGACGGTGCTGGCCGTCGTGCCCAGCGCCCGTGCCGCGTCCGACACGCTCTGTCCCTCGACGGCACACAAAAGCAACGGCAAGCGAAAGCGCTCGGGCAACCGCGCGATCTCTTCGTCGAGGACGTTCAGCAACTCTCGCGCACTCATCTCTGCAAGCGGGTCGCGTGTCGCCGCTGGCACGTCAATGAGCGGCGCCTCGCGGCGCGGCATGCGCCGTCGGGCACGAAGAGCAACGCGGCGAGCGGTACCGAAAAGCCACCCGGCCAGCGCTTCCGGGCTACGCAACGACTTCGCTTTGCGCGCGAGCACGAGGAATGTCGCCTGAAAGGCATCATCAGCAGCAGAGAGGTCGCCGAGCAGCCGGCGGCAATGGTTCAGCACGCCTGGCCCATGCCGCTCGACTAATACGGCGAAGGCGTCGCCGTCGCGCGAATCGGCGAACCTCGCGAGCAAATCGCGATCCGAAAGTGCTTCCAGGGCCGTCCTGCCAACGAGTTGCCGTAACGGTCCAAGTTGGCTACCGGCGGTGTTCATGCGAATTCTCTCAGAAACGAGACCATTCGCCTTTATACTGCGGCGCGGCCGCGGGTCGGCTTGGAGAATCTGTGCAAAAGTTGATTTCGGCCAACGAAGTGTATTCAACGGGAATGTTTGATCCAGCGACATTGCTCGACGTGTCGACGATTAGCGGCACCTTGAAGCTTCCCGGCCACGACCAGTCGAGCTTAGGGCACGGTCGGATGACCGAGCCACAATGGACCCTGGTGCCGGCGCCTCATGAACCGCGAGCGTTGCTCGCGGCGATCATCTAAGTCCGGCTTACAGGCCGGCGGCTAATCGCTCTTCTGGAACCGAAGGTGTCGGACACGCTCGGTGGTAACTGTGAATCCCGTAACCCTCCCATCCCCCGATCGCTGGAAACGCAGAGAGCCGGTCCCTGAGTCAAACACATTGGCCAGAACCGGCTTCAAGGGATCGTCGCGAAACTTGCGGCGATGCAGGAACAACTGGCCGTCACGCACCTCCACGGTCCAAACGATGTTTAACTCATCGCTGAAGAATGACCCCGCATAGGCGGCCAACTCAGAGAAGGTTGGTTTCGCCTCGGCAGCGGCCTCGAATTCCTCTGGCCGTTGTCCTTCGATGTTCTCGCGGACGCGAAAAGCGTCCTTGGGGCCGCCGCGGATGAAAGTAAACGTGTACCGGCGCGGCGCGACCGGCAATTGAAACTCCATCGGACCGCGCGCCGCTCTCACAAAAACAGCTATTTCCGTTGTACTTTGAACGATTAACAGTTTTGTGATGTATTTAGAATTCGGTACGATGCGTGGGACAACCGTGATTGCTCTTTACCGCGAGGCCACATCCATGCTGTGCAAATCTTCCTTCTTGGCAGTTGGTCCCGTGGTTCTGCTGGCCGTAGCCGTGCTGGCCGGCGAGCCGATATACGACCGGAAGACCGGCCACCCGTGGGATCAAGCCCGCGAGATCTTTTACACCCACCGATTCCCGACCGGCGAGGTCTTCGAGCATCCGCACGCGTTCGCGCCCCCCTGGAAAGAGTTCGTGCCGTTCGTGCATGATGCGGCCTTTCATGAGCAGGTGCTGTCGCGCCTGGAAGCCGTCGAAAAACTTCCGCCTGCGCAATTGGAGGAACAGTCCGCACTGCGCCGCCTGATCTTTCTGGGCGATCTGTGGCCGGCGTTCGACGGGCTTCACCAGGCGCGGGTCCAGGTGCCGCTCGACAAGGAGGCGACCGCGAAAGCCGTCAGTCGGCGCGATGAATTGCTGCGTCGTCTGGCGAGCCTCATGAAACGCCTCGAATTGACCGAGGATGAAGTCCGCGTGCTCCCCAATGCCTTTGCGTTGGTCGGCGACAAGAAGCTCTACTCAAAGTCGTTCGATCCATCCTCCCCGAGCAAGCCCTTTTTCCCGGTCGAACTATTGGACAAAAACGGTCCGTGGGTGACCTACTCACGCGAGCAGGAACCCAGCGCGGGGGGCACGTTACACATGGATTTCGTCAATTACCGCTCGCTGTTTACGCTGCATCTCTTAGCTCCGGATGGGCGAGACGGAGGGGTGAAGTTTCTGCGGGAATGGACCAAGTCCGAAGGAAAACTGTTAGTCCCTCCGCGGACGACGCTCGCGCTGTTGCGCCGAGCGCTGGTGCCGACGCGATCGGGGAAGTTGTTGGTTTCGCCGTTCGTCGAATCGCTGCAATTGATCGTCGCCACGCCCCCCCAAGACCAGCGCTTCAAGTTCACGCTCGATCGGCACGAATTCCTTGCCGGCCGGCTGGGATTGAAGCTGCTCGGCACGGACGATCCGGTCGATCCCTCGAGCTTTGAATCGCTGTTTTTGCCGAATCAGATGGAATTGGAGCCGAGCAAAACGGAACCCCCGAGCGAGTCCCTCATTGCGCGCAGATTCAAGACCTTGCGGGAAATACCCTCGTCCCTCGAATCATGCGTCAAGTGCCACCGCGCCACAACTGAGAATCAGCT
>JBGQCZ010000405.1:0-5550 GCA_041495645.1 Gemmataceae bacterium
CCGAAGCTGATGACCGGGGCGCGGAAGGCGGGTTTAACCCTGGCGCCCGAAGTGGCCCGCGACGACATGCGCGAACAGATTCGTAAGAAGATCAAGAACGAGGACTTGTACGAAGGCTGCCGCGAAGCGTTCAAGAACGGCTGGCAGCGCGTGAAGCTGTATTTCCTGTGCGGGCTGCCCGGCGAGCGCGAAGTGGACCTCGATGGCATCGTGGACATGTCCGAAACCATCGCCCGCATCAGCAAGGAAGTGACCGGCCGCTATAAGGATGTGACGGCGTCGGTGTCGAACTTCGTGCCCAAGCCACACACGCCGTATCAGTGGAATGGGATGCAGACACGCGAGTATTTCCAGTGGGCAGGCCGGTACTTGAAGCAGCGTTGCAGACTCAAGGCGGTGCAGATCAAACAGCACGAAGTGGAATGCAGCCTGCTCGAAGGCGTGCTGACACGCGGCGACCGGCGCGTAGCCCCGGCGTTGCTGGAGGCGTGGAAACGCGGTTGCCGTCTCGACGGCTGGCGCGAGTGCTTCAAGCCCAACATTTGGTGGCAGACCTTCGCCGACCTTGGCATCGATACGAAGTGGTATTCACAGCGTGCCCGGCCGGCCGAAGAAGTGCTGCCGTGGGATCACGTGAATATCAAGAAGGGCCGAGATTACCTGGAAAAGGAACAGCAGCGAAGTTTGGTGCAGTTGCAGGTGATGGCGGACGCGACGTAGTCGTGGTGATTGCCTGCGCCGGGTTCCCGTGCTACTAGTTGGACAGGGCTATAGCCGCCTTCGGCGCGCCGAACCGGGCCCCCGGGAGCCTCGCCCGTGGACCAACCGGCCCTCGCCGACCTGCCGACCTTTGTCTCCGACCGGCCAACCGTCCGGCCATCGTCCATGCTTGCAGCCCCTACCGATGGACTCGCGGAAGCTCTTTTCAAGGAAGCGGGCGATGCGCTTTTCCTATTCGAGCCAGAGACCGGACAAATCCTCGAGGTCAACCCGACCGCTCAACGACTGAGCGGGTTCACCCGCGAAGAACTGCTTCGCATGCAGACAACGTCGCTACTTCACGCGGAATGGGTTGAAGCGCACAGCCGGCTTGAAGACGCGCACCGGCATACCACGTCATTTCACGCGCGCGATGGATTCCTCCTGCGCACGCGACAAGAAGGCGTGTTCGTACCGGTCAACCTGACGATCACGCGTTTGCATGTGAAGCCGCGAACGCTCGGCTTGATCACCGCCCGGGACGTGCGCGATCAGCGCGAAGCCTTCTTGCGGCTCAAGAAGGTCGAGACCGAGATGCGGCGAGTGCTCACCTCGGTATCGGACTGTTTGTGGAGCGCTAAGGTAGACCTCGCGGGCCGCTGGCACTATCGCTATTTTTCGCCGGTTTCAGAGAGCATCACGGGTCGGCCGCCTCGTTTTTTTATGGATCATGCGGAGGACGCCGACGAGTTACCGTGGGGTCAGATCGTCGATCGCCGCGACCGGGAATGCTGGGAACGAAGCGTCTCGCGCATGCGGACGGGGCAGTCGGTCAACGAAGAATATCGCATTGTCCGGGCCGATGGCACGTCCTGCTGGATTCGTGAAAGTGTGCGGGCCAGCCGGGTCGGCGATGACCAGGCGCTCATGCTTGACGGCGTAATCACCGACATTACCGACCAGAAGCAGCAGGAGGAAGAACTGCGTTCGGCGAAGGAGACCGCCGAGGCCGCCAGCACGGCCAAGAGCGAATTCTTGGCCAAGATGAGCCACGAAATTCGCACTCCGCTCAACGGCGTTCTCGGCATGGCGGAACTTGCCACGGCCACAGACTTGACCCCCGAGCAGCGCCGCTATCTGGAAATACTAGAAGCATCAGCCCATTCCCTTCTGTCGATCATCGACGACATACTTGATTTTTCGAAGATCGAAGCCGGCAAAATGGAATTGGCCGCCCGGCCATTCGCACTGCGAGACATGCTGGGCGATACGCTCAGCATGTTGGCAATTCGGGCCCATCAAAAAGGGCTGGAATTGTCATGCCACGTGCATGCAGACGTGCCGGACGCCCTGATCGGCGATGCCGTGCGTTTGCGGCAGATTGTTGTAAACCTCGTCAACAATGCTCTCAAGTTCACCGAACACGGCGAAGTGGCCGTCGAAGTGATCGCGACTGATCCCAAGGTCGCAACTGATACTCGGCCGGATGACGTCTGGTTGTCGGTGACCGTGAGTGACACGGGACCGGGCATTCCGCGCGAGAAGCATCAGGTGATCTTCGAATCATTCGCGCAGGTCGATCATTCCACGACGCGCAAGCATGGCGGGGCCGGACTCGGACTGAGCATAGCGGGGCAACTCGTGGAATTGATGGGTGGCGAACTGGGGGTCGAAAGCGAATCGGGCCGCGGAAGCCGATTCCATTTCACCGCCCGGCTCCGCAAAAACGATCGTCTGGACCAATATGGCCCGATGCGCAACGCGGCCAGAGGCAAGTTGGAAAACCGCCGGGTACTGGTAGTCGATTCGCACTCCGGCAATCGCCGCATCCTCAACGACATATTCACCAACTGGGGAATGGAGACCATCGCGGTGGCCGACATCGACCAAGGCGCGGAAGCATGTCGTGCGGCAGTTGCTCAAAGTCGGCCATTCGATCTGATTCTGCTCGACGCGGGGCCGCCGAGTGACGACGCTCTGGCCACCTGGCAACCGTTTTGGCAAGCGTGGTGGCAAGGAGCGGCTTCGTCGGTGCCGGTGGTGACGCTACTGCGAACGACGAACCTTGGCCGCGACGCGGATCTGTGCCGTCAGCTCGGCGTGGACGCGTACCTGACAAAGCCGGTGCGCGAATCGGCAATGCTGGATATTGTCCTGAAATTGCTCGCACCGGAGGCAGCCGAAACCGCGCCACCGGCCGCGCCGGTCGTGGCCGCATTGAACCGGAACATGCACGTATTGCTGGCCGAGGACAACGCCGTGAACCAGATTTACGCGGCCACCCTGCTGGAGCAGCGAGGGCATCGCGTGTCGGTAGCGCGCAACGGCCGCGAGGCCTTGGAATGGCTCGACCGGGAAACGTTTGATGTCGTATTGATGGATGTCGAAATGCCGGAAATGGACGGTTTCGCGGCTACCGCGGCTATTCGCGCTCGCGAACGGAAGTCCGGCGGACACTTACCAATCGTGGCGCTAACCGCACACGCGCTGAAAGGATTCCGGGAGGAGTGCCTAGCGGCGGGAATGGACGCATACTTGTCGAAGCCGGTTCAAGCACGGGAATTGCTCGCCGTCCTCCAGCAAATGTGCCCGGCGCGTCCCGAGCCGATCGTACCTGCGGCGACTCCGTTCCCAGACACTCCCACGTCGTTCGATAGGACCATCGCCTTGGCGCGATTCGGCAACAGCGCTGCGGTCTTTCACACGCTCATTCAAACGTATTTTAAGGAATGTCCTACTCTTCTGGCGGCTCTGCGTCACGGACTGGGAAACGCCGACGCTCGCCAGGTTCAGCGAACGGCCCACACGCTGAAGGGGATGCTCGGCACCTTTGCCGCCCAGCCCGCTTTTGGCGCCGCCCGCCGTCTTGAAGAAATCGCCGCGACCGGCGATCTTCGCGCAGCCAGCGACTCGCTGGCCGGACTCGAGCGCGAGTTGGCGTTGCTCGACGAAGCATTCCATCGAGAATTCACTACATCCTGAGCCCTCTGCGGATTTGAGCAGGAGAAAAACGGACCATGTTTCCTTTGAATGTCACCATCGTTGGTTGCGGCGGTGATCTGCTGCAATTGCTGCGCTTGGAACTATCGGTCCATGCCGCTCGCATCGAGGCCGAATTCCTGGGGGTTGAAAGCGCGCTGGCCGCGCTTCGCGCCCCCGTGATGGCCGAGGATGTCAAACGGGCCGGCCGAAAGCCTGACCAGGGTCAAACCGAACCGCCGCGCCGCCTGTTTATCGTTCACCTCGATTCCATCCAGGAGTTTCCAGCCATCAAGCGCCTCAGTAGTTTTTTTCCAAGCAACCCGATTCTGGTTTTGATGCAGGCGAACGACGATCCGACGGTGCCGATTCAGGCCATGCGCATGGGCGCCAGCCAGGTCGTCAATCTGCCGCTGCAGGCCGACGATTTCAAGCAGGCCCTTGATTGCATTGCCAACCAGTTCGGCCATCCGGCCGGAAATCAGGTCATCGCGGTCGCCGGTGTCACGGGCGGCTGCGGAGCCACCACCATGGCGATCAACATCGCGTTTGAAATCTCTCAAGCCCATCCCAACCTTCGCGTCGTGCTTGCGGAACTATCGCTTCAAGTAGGAAAGTTGCCGTTGTACCTCAACGTGGAGCCGCGCTATACAACTCACGATTTGTTGAAGGACATCCACCGCATCGACCTGTATTTCATGCAGCAAGCCCTTACGCCCATCGTCGAGGGCTTCAGCATCCTGGCCGGCCCTTACCACGCCGTTTCGCCGCTCTCGGTGCCGCCGGCAGACGTCCTGTTGCTGATCGAATGCCTGCGGCAATTGGCCGACGTGGTGGTGCTCGACGTTCCCTGCACATACGACTCGGTTTACTTCGAGACACTCAACTCGGCCGACCAAGTCGTGCTCGTTGGTGAGCAAAAGGTCCCGTCGGTCCGCTCCATGCAAATGGTTCACAGCTCGCTCGATGCCAAACCGCACATTCTCTTGCTTAATCGCTACGACCCGTCGTTGCCCGGTTTTGGTGTCGACCGCCTAAAGCAAATGCTCCATGCCGACGATCTCGTTACGGTCGCGTCCGATTACCCTTCGGTGAGTTCGTCAATTAACCAAGGCTTGCCCCTTCGCCTTAAGGAACCGCGCAGCCGCGTCCTGGCCGATGTCACGCAGCTGGCCCTCAAACTGCTTCCACCGGAAGACGGGTCGGCACAGAAGATAGGGTCGAGCGTTTTCGGCGGCCTGATTCGCGCACTCGGGATCAAGCGTTAGCAAACCAGGAAAATCGGGAGTTGCGTTCGATCGGTCGTACAATAATCAACCGTGCGATCGTTGTGATTCCGATCCCTGTCTTGCGTCGCGTGGCTCCCGAACATGTCATCGCAGTCCCGTCCCGACCCCGACGTGCCCAACCCGTTGCATCCGGAGGGTTCGAGCAACGGCGACTGGCTTCGACTGGACAGCAGCCCGGAAGGCGCCGGCGCGAGGCGTCCGTTCGACGAACCGAACGAGCAAGTGCCGTTTCCCAACGTACCGGGCTATGAAATTCTCGGTCATCTAGGTCGCGGAGGAATGGGTGTCGTCTTCAAGGCCCGCCACATTGCGCTCAAGCGTCTCGTCGCTTTGAAGATGATCTCAGGCAGTCACTTTTCGAGCGATGAAAGCAAAGAACGGTTTCGCACAGAAGCGGAAGAACTGGCGCGGCTTCAGCACTCGAACATTGTTCAGATTTACGATGTGGGCGAGGTGGAAGGGCGGCCCTTCCTGGCGCTCGAGTATCTCGATGGAGGCACGCTCGGTCAATGGATGACGCGACTGCCTCCGTCCCCGCATCAGACGGCCGACATTCTGGAACCACTGGCCCGCGCCATCCAGC
>JBGQCZ010000406.1:0-5535 GCA_041495645.1 Gemmataceae bacterium
CCGGCGGCGTATCTGATGTCCGGCCAAATCGTGCCAAATTGGGGCAAGTTCAGTTTCGCCGCCCGGTTGAGCGTGTTCCAGCACGCGAATGATCCTAAGCAAGTGCTTCGAGCTGGCCTTGGCCGGAATCATCTGACGCAGTTTGGTGTCGTGAAGAACCATCCCGACCGCGTCGCGCTGATGCAACATGAGAAACGCCAACGATGCGGCGACGTATTGGGCGTACTGAAACTTGGTGGCGTTCGACTTGCCCTTGTAACCCATGCTGCCGCTGGCATCGAGCAGGAGGTAGGCCTTGAGATTGGTTTCCTCTTCGTATTCCTTGATGTAATAGCGGTCGGTTTTGCCGAACGCCCGCCAGTCGATATGGCGAATTTCGTCACCGGGATAGTATTGGCGGTGTTCGGCGAATTCGACGGAGAACCCTTTGTAAGGGCTCTTATGCACACCGGTGAGAAATCCTTCGACGAGGGTGCGCGCGACCAAAGTCAGGCCGCCGTATTTTCGCAATTCGGATGGATCGAAGCGCATGGTGTTCGCTTTGAGTTTCGCGCTCGCGACAAAGCGCGAGATGCTCGGTGCTTTGCTGCGAGCGCGAAACGTAAACAAGAGGTTATTTCCGTGCCCTCGCGGCGGCTTCCTCCTGGGGCAGTGGAACTGTTTCGATCAAGCGCTTGATCAGTTGATCGCGTGTGACGCCTTCAGCATCGGCGTTGAAGGTCGTCACGAGGCGATGGCGCAAAACCGGGTAGGCGACTTCGCGGATATCTTCGGTGGTGACGTGCATTCGGCCATGCAGGATCGCGCGGGCCTTGCCGCCGAGAATCAGATACTGGCTGGCCCGAGGTCCGGCACCCCAAGCAATCATCTCCGGCACGAACTTCGGCACGCCCGGCTCCCGCGGCCGGGTGCTGCGCACCAGATCAACAGCGTAGGCGAACACGTGTTCGGCGACGACGATTTGACGCACTACGTCCTGCATCCGCAAGATCTGTTTCCCATCGAGCACCGGTTGCAACTCCGGTTTGTATGAACTCGTGGTTTGCTTCATGATCTGCATTTCCTCGCCGCGCGACGGATAGCCGACGACGATGTTGAACATGAAGCGGTCGAGCTGGGCTTCCGGCAGCGGGTACGTGCCTTCTTGCTCGATGGGGTTCTGCGTGGCAAGCACGAAGAACGGTTCGGGAAGGTGATAGGTGCTCGAGCCAGCCGTCACGTGATGCTCTTGCATGGCTTCAAGCAACGCGGCCTGAGTCTTCGGAGGTGTGCGATTGATTTCGTCCGCGAGGATCATGTTGGCGAAGATGGGGCCCTGCAAGAAGACGAATTTCCGCCGATTCGTTTCCGGATCGTCTTGGAGGATGTCGGTGCCGGTGATGTCGGCCGGCATCAGGTCCGGCGTGAACTGGATGCGCTTGAACGATAGATGCAGGATCTTCGATACGGTGCTGACCAGAAGCGTCTTGGCCAAGCCGGGCACGCCTTCGAGAAGGCAGTGGCCGCGGCTGAACAGCGCCATCAGCAGTTGCTCGACGACTCCCTTTTGGCCGACAATGACGCGGCCGATTTGCTCGGACATTTGCTCGTAGGCGGTGGAGAGTTCGCGGACGGCTTGTGCCTCGGGCGGAAGGGCGGAATGCGGTGTCGGCATAGTCGGGCCAAGAAGGAAGGTCGGGCGAGCAAAACAGACTCATTGTAAAGCGATGCGACGAACCGGCAAAGGCATTCCGGCGAAAAAAGTCGCTGCGGTGTCGAAACAGTGACGCAATTCAGAATGTCAATTCGGCGTTCGGTTCGCTGCCGCAGGCGTCGATGCCAAGAGCAATTCGCCCGTTTGCGGTGGATTCCCGTTCCGAGAGCTGAGTGACCAATGTTTACTGACCAGATGTCGGCCGTACCAAGACTGCGGAATCAGTTAACGCTCGTGTGCTGAAAGAGATAGCCGTTTGTGTTGTCGGCGCGCGAACTGTATTTGTGCGCAATGGCAATTGACACATAAATACTTGATCCGTAATTGTTTACGGAGTTCATCCGCCGGCGATACGACTGAAAAATATGGCGCTCTATTGGACTTTGAAATTCATGCCATTTTGGCAGACGGCACATTTGCAGGGAATTGGGCAATTGAGTATTTGTGAAGTAAAATGCACGGTACGCGGCTCTCGCATACGCGGTTCACGAATTGGCCGGAATTTGGAACTAGATTTGAATCGGGCTCGTCAGAATTGTAAGTTAACGATCTCCCGCCACGGAATGCTCCTCGCCGTTAATCCACGACCTGCCAACAGCTTCCGGGCGATGATGAGTACAATCGCGGACGAAGGCTTATTCAACCCACCGATTCTTAACAAGGGGTTAGACAATGTTTGGCGATCAATCACGTCGTCACTTCCTGCGGCATGTGGCTGGTATGTCGGCCCTGGCATTGCCGGGCATGCATTTCATGAAAGCCATTGCCCAAGAAGGCGCCAAGCTAAAGAAGAACAACAAAAGCCTGATCGTTCTGTGGATGAGCGGCGGCCCGGCCACCATCGACCTTTGGGACCTGAAGCCCGGCCAACCGACTGGTGGCCAGTTCAAACCCGTTTCGACAGCAGCCTCGGGCGTGCAGATTTGCGAACACTTGCCCACGGTTGCCAAACAATTCAATCACTTGGCCGCTATCCGTTCGCTGGTCACCTCCGAAGGCGACCACATGCGGGGAACGCAATTGGTCAGCACCGGCCGTTCGCCGAACCCGGTCGTCCAGTTCCCGGCGCTTGGCTCAGTGGTGTCAAAGATTCTCACTCCGAAAGAACTGGACTTGCCATCGTTTATCACGGTTGGCGGCGGCGCTGGCGCTCGCGTCGGCTCCGGCTTCCTCGGTATGACATACGCTCCGTTCACCGTCCAACAGCCCGGCCAATTGCCGGAGAATATCAAGGCCCCGATGGGCGTTGACGACTCCCGGGCTCTGCGTCGCTCGCGCTTGTTCGGCGGCGTTGAGGGAAGTTTCCAGACCGGAATCAAAGATGACGCCACCAAGGCCCACAAGGACATTTACGCCAAGGCCTTTAGCCTGTCGGTTTCGGATCGCCGCAATGTGTTCCAATTCGACACCAAGGACAACGCCCTCCTGCCGAAGTTTGGCAACAACCCGTTCGGCCGCGGCTGCTTGCTGGCCAAGAAGCTGACCGAAGCGGGTGCGGTGGCGGTGGAAGTGGACTTGGGCGGTTGGGACAACCACCAGAACATCTTCAACGCTCTCCACACGACCACGGGCACTGGCCGGGCCGACATTCTCGACAAGGGCATGGGCTCATTGGTTGAGGAATTGGCCAAGAGCGGCCGGATCAAAGACACGGTGATCATGTGGGCCGGCGAATTCGGCCGCACACCGCGGATCAATGCCAATGGCGGCCGCGACCATTGGCCGCGTTGCTGGTCGGTTGTGGTCGGCGGCGGCGGCATCAAGGGCGGCCAGGCTTACGGCTCCACCGATGCCACGGGCGAAGGCGTGAAGGACAATCCCGTGACCATCAGCGATTTGTTTGCCACGGTTTACAAAGCCCTGGGTATTGACCCGACTCCGGAGCAGAACGCCAGCATTCGCGACAACCTCGGCCGGCCGTTCTCGATCGCCGACAAAGGCAAGCCGATTGCCGGCTTGGTTTGATCCGACACAATCCCTGTCCATCAAGGAAGCCCGGCCATCGCGAGATGGCCGGGTTTTTGTTTTTAGTTATGCGGGCAACAGGTCCTTCACCGCGTCACGTTCTTCTTCCAGTTCTTTCTGGGTGAAGGCAAACTTCTCCTGTCCAAAGGCATCAAAGCTCAATCCTTCGACAATCTTCAAACTCCCTTTGCCGTCGCTCCGCACGGGATAGCCAAACACGAGGCCCTTTGGCACGCCGTATTCACCGTTGGAGACGATAGCCGCGCTAATCCAGTCGTTGGCGGGCGTGGCAGTTAGCCAGCTTTTGACATGATCGATAGCGCCATTGGCGGCTGACATGGCCGAGCTCAAACCGCGTGCCTTAATGACGGCGGCGCCGCGCGATTGGCACTGCGGAAGAAACGTATTTTCCAGCCACGCCCGATCCTTGATGACATCAGTCGCCGGTTTGCCGGATATTCGAGCATTCTGGAAATCAACCCATTGCGAGTTGCTATGGTTGCCCCAAATGGTAACGCAACTCACATCCGCGCAGCCGACATTGGCTTTCTTGGCCAACGCGGCGACCGCCCGATTGTGATCCAAACGGGTCATCGCGTTCCAACGATCGGCGGGAATTCCCTTTCCGTTGCGCGATGCAATCAAGCAGTTCGTGTTGCACGGGTTTCCGACCACCAGAATTCGGACATCCTTGGCGGCATGCGCGGCGAGTGCGCGACCCTGAACCTGGAAGATCTCCGCGTTCTTGGCCAAAAGGTCTTTGCGTTCCATGCCTTGCTTGCGCGGGAATGCGCCAACCAGGAGCGCGTAATTGCAGCCGGCGAAGGCTTTGTTTGGGTCATCGGTAAGAATCAGCCCGCCCAGAGTGGCGTAGCCACAGTCCTCAAGTTCCATCGCCGCGCCCTCGAGAGCTTGCAGGGCGGGAGTGATTTCCAACATCTGAAGAATGACTTTGGCATTGGGGCCGAAAACTTCGCCCGAAGCGAGACGGCCCAACATCGAATAGGCGACCTGACCCGCCGCCCCGGTGACGGTAACGCGCACGACGTTGGACATACAAACTCCTTTTGCGATGAATCTCGCTTGTGATTTGGCGGGCCAACCGCCACTCTGGTAACTTCACCCGCTCTCCATAGGCTATCACTCCGGTGAGTTTTGGCTATTTCGTCGGCGGCGGGAGTCTTCCGCCGCACCCTCCGTCGGAGAATCCAAACCAATGGCAGTGAAAGTCGGCATCAACGGTTTTGGTCGAATTGGTCGTTTGATCTTTCGCGCGTTGGTCGATCAAGGATTGCTCGGGACCGCTTTTGAAGTTGTCGCGGTCAACGATTTGGTCGCCGCCGACAATCTTGCCTATCTGCTCAAGTACGATTCCACCCAACTTCGCTTCAAAGGCTCCGTTGAATGCACTCGATCCGCGGCCTCAGCAAAAGATCCCGATACGTTCGTGGTCAACGGCCGGAACATCAAGTGCTTGGCCGTGAAGGAAGGTCCGTCTGCGTTGGCGCCGAAATGGAAGGAAATGGGTGTCGAATATGTTCTCGAATGCACCGGCCTATTCACCGAAGCGGAAAAGGCCAAGGGCCATCTGTCGGAGGGCGGCGCTAGGAAAGTGATCATTTCCGCTCCCGGGAAGGGCGAAGATATCACCATCGTGATGGGTGTCAACCACAGCAAATATGACCCCAAATCGCACAACATCGTTTCAAACGCCAGTTGCACCACAAATTGCCTTGCGCCGCTCGTTTATGTGTTGCTCAAGGACGGGTTCGGCGTCGAGGAAGGCTTGATGACGACCGTGCACAGCTACACCGCGACGCAGAAGACTGTGGATGGGCCGGGCGGAAAGAAGGACTGGAAGGGCGGCCGCGCCGCAG
>JBGQCZ010000407.1:0-5514 GCA_041495645.1 Gemmataceae bacterium
CGCAAGATCGCGAATCAGGATCGACCCTTCGTCGGCGCAGGCAATCGCGCGCGCACCGGGCAAATAGGCAGCGCCGGTCGCCGGCACATTGGTGAACGCATGACGCAAAAAAGATTTGGCGGTTGGCAAATCCCATTCGATGACTCCGCCTTCACCGCCGGACAAGAATCGCCCACCGCGCGGCGCCAACGACAGCGCCTGCACCAGTCCCGTGTGCCGCTCATATTTCTTGACCTCCGTGGGCTTGACCACGGTGTCGAGCGGGTCCGCTTCGGTCAAAAACATCGACCTGGTCGGCTCGTGACTTTCCGGTTCGTGATTGGTGCGTGCCGGCCCGGTCGTTTTTGTCGGCCCGGTGTCGGGTTTTTCGGTCGTGGTTGCTTTCACCTGCTCCGTCTTGGGCGAACCCGAGCTAAAGATGATGACGGCCGTTACGATAGCCGCTACCAGAACCAGTGCGCCGCCGCCGCCCAACAAAAACAACACGGGAACATTTGCTCCCTGTTTGCGCGGGGGCCGTACGCCCGGACGCACGCTCATATCCTGAAACGCAGACGGTCTGGCCGCAACAGGTTTCGCGGCAGCGACGGGTTTGGCTGCGGACACTGGGGCCGGCTTCGGCGCGGGTTTCGCGGCTGGTTTCTTGCTAGGATCTTGCCACCACGGTTCGACAGACCCGCCCGTGGGCGACAATAGCGACGAGAGGTAACTCGCACGCTTGGCCGGATCGATCAGGGTAGCGCGTGCGGCGGCGATTTCCTGCAACAGTTTGGCGCCTTCGGCGGCTTGCGGGCCATCGAGATGCTCCTTGACGCGCTGCACTTGTCGACCGGCGGCTTGGTCGATGGCTGCTGTGTCCGATACGTCAGCGGAGACGCCGAGCAAATCGAAATGGTTGGGCGGCCGTTTTTCCCGCGGCACCTTGAGCCAGTCCCAATAAAGATCGGCCGCCATCGTCTCCCCCCCGTCACGAATTTTCGAGGACTCATGGAAACCACTATCTTATTTATTGCCGCGCCGCCGTTTCGTGCAATCGTCATGTAACAACTGGACGGAGTGCCGGCTTTCGCGGAGCGAAAGGCGACACAAAGACCTACTTGCCCTCACTGGTGAGAAGCGGCTACACTGCACGAAGTTCCGCCCGGATCTCCGCAAGGTCTGCACATGCCCCGATTGCGACTGATGTTCTGGTCCGCTCTGGGGTTGTTGCTCATCATCGCTCTGACCGTCGCGACCATCAAATATAGTCAAACCGCCGCCCTCGCGCTTCCGCTCAACGTGCCGCCGGGAGATCAGGAGATTGCCTGGTTTCACACGGCCACCAATACCAGCACTTGGGACCGATTCGTCGCCGGCGTTCATCACGCCGCCCGGCAGCAGCCGCGCCTCACCGTCGACGACTCGCAGGCCTTTTTGGACCAGTCCACGGGAGTCCCCGAGGTCGTCTTGTCGTTGGACGGCAGCGCCCAAAAGCTCCGCATCCGCTGGTATAAACAAACCGCACAGGTCAAGGTATCGGACTGGGTGGCGGCGCTCGCGAAGCGCGATCCGCCGCCGTTGGCAATCGTCGGCGGCGGCTCCAGCGACCGGGCGCTGGAACTCGCGCGAGTACTGGCCCTCCAAACCGATTGGCACGGTCCGCCGCCGCTGTTGCTCCTGACCACTGCCACTGCCAACAATGTGTACGTCGGCAGCAGCGAACACGACGACCGCCTCGATCTCATGACCGTTTATCTCGGCCGCACGTTCCGTTTTTGTTTCACCAACCGCCAGATGGCGCGAGCCATCCTCCAGTTCGTCTGGCAGAACCAAGAACTTCGCCCATTCGGCCCGCCGATTCCAAGTTTGTGCGCGGTCGGCTCGGCGGCCGGCGGCGATTTCTGGGGCCCCATCGCCTGCCTCGCCGCGCAGGGCGAATTTCCGCCGGAAGTCTTCGCTCTCGAGTGGAAGGACGACCCTTATTCGATGGACCTTTCCGAGCAATTCCGAGGGGAGTTTTTCGACGCGCCGGACAACGATGCCAAACTTGGGCCGCGTGCGGCGTTCGATCGCGCGATGCCGCCGCAGTCGCTGCCGATTCCGTCGAGCGTCGGCGGGTTCCTGCGGCCCAATCGCGGTGAGGGCCTCGTGCTCGACTGGTTGCTGAGCGATGCCCCGCCGTTTGGTCTTCGCGCACTGCCGCGAAATCCGTTGCAGCGTTCGCTGCTGATCTTGCCGGCCGTGCCGCAGCCGGCTCGTCGGATCCTTGCCGGCTTGAGCGGCGCCGACCCGGAGTTGGGCGGCCGCCTGGTCGCCCTGTCGGGCGATTCGATTTCCTTCAACCACGTCTACCGCGACGGCGATCTGGTCTGGAACATCCGGCTGGTGCCCGTTCCGCTGGTCTTCTTCGCCCACCAGAACCCGGTCGCCTGGGCCGCGGACGAGGCGCCGACCCGCGGCGCCGACATGCGCTTTGGCCTGTTTCCGCCCGACGGTACCGACGACGTGCTGCACTTCGCCGATGTCACGAGGATCCTGGCCGAAGCCGCTTTCGGCCTCAAGCCGTCCGTCTCCATTAAAGACGATTTACTTACCAATTCGGACGAATTGAAAAAGCGATTGCAACAACTTGAACCGCCGTATTTCGACAACGTGGGCAATCGCCGTGGTGGCCAGGGCGAATATGTGCTCTGCTTGCGCCCGCAAATCGTCGGCGGATTCCCACGCGCGATGCTCGAAGTGTGGGCGCACAAAGGGGAATTTGGCTGGATCCCAGTACGCCCGCCGCTCGAAGTGAAATACCGCTAACGCCGCTCGCGGCTTCGCGCTCACTTGCCCAATGCCTTAAACGGCTATTAATCACCCATACTTCTTGTGACACTCCGACGACGTCATCTTCTTCGCCTTGATCAGCCCGCCGGCCAGCTTTTCGCCTTCCGGATCGAGGTACAATCGGCTCGACGGTTCCTCGATCTTGGCATCGTAACCCGTCACGTGGACGTTGAAAATGAATCCCGTGTCCGACGTGCATTTGAACCAATGCACGTTGTCCTTATGATCGGAAATCGTCGACAGTTCACCGGGCTTGAAGGAGCGGTCAATGGTGGACTTGATGATGTAATGGTCTTTGTTGGTTTCGAGCTTGTCGTAATGCTTGCCTTCAAATTCGCCGCGCAGGACGATGAAGCCGGTGCACATGTTGTTGTGGCCGTGCGGGACCACCGAGCGGTCCTTTTTCATGCCGAAGATCTGCTTGCCGAATCCGAGTTTCGCCGGCGCGCCTTCGATCTTGGCGAAGTCGATGCCCAGGCTGGCCGCCCCGTTGTCCGGCAGATTGGTCTTGGCCGTTAGCTGGTCCAGGCGAATCGACTTGATCAATTCCGGCAGGTTCACGCGGCGATAAAGGTCTTCCATCTTCGTCTGAAACTCGGTGTCCTTGAGCTTGCGATCGCGAAGTTGGCTGGTCATGTCGGCCAATTCGGCGAGCCACGGGCCGATGATCGGCTTCACCTCGTCGCCGAACAGATGCGCCGAGTACAGCGATTCGATCAGCCCGCAGGCCATCAACGAGCCGAGCAAGCGGCCGTTGAACTCGCGTCGCGAATGCAGCATGGGATTCTCCTCGGGGCGGGATATAACGGGAATGTAAGCATAACCGGCGATCGGCCGCGATGCAATAACTCACTCAAAAAGATGCCAATCCACGGCGAGTCTATTGCCGTCTAGTTGTGGGACATTCACGCACCTAGATCTTGAGGACGACCCATGCGCAAGCTCTACTGGCTGGCTCCGGCGCTCAGCGCCGTTGCCGTAGCCGGCTTCTTCCTGAGCCGGCCCGCCGCCACCGCTCCGAAGGACGATCAAGGCCCCGCCATCGCGGCCGCCACGTTGCCCATCAAGAACGTCGTGCTCTTCAGCAGCGGCGTCGGCTACTTCCAACGCAAAGCGGAGATCGAAGGTACAGCTCGCATCGACCTGACCTTCCAGGTCCGTGACATCAACGACCTCATCAAGAGTATGGTGATCCAGGACGACAAGGGCCAGGTCAGCGCCGTCAGCTACGATTCGCTCGACCCGGTCGATCGCACTCTGAAATCTTTCGCCGTCAACCTCACGAACAATCCGACCTTCGGCCAAATTCTCACCCAGCTGCGCGGCGAAAAAGCCGAAGTGGTCTTGAACCAGACCGCCACGAATCAACCCGGCACCGTCTCCGGTTCGATCATGGGCATCGAACATCAGCGCCAACAGGTCAAGGACGTCGTGACCGAAACCGAAGTCTTGAACATGTGGTGCGCGGAAGGCGTTCGCTCGATCAAGCTCGGCGACGTGCAACGGCTGCGTTTCTTGAATCCAACCATCGAAGGCGAGTTCCGCCGCGCCTTGGATACTTTGGCGCTGTCGCACGACGCGCAGAAGAAAGCCGTCAGTTTGAATTTCGCTGGCGAAGGCAAACGTGAGGTCCGCGTCGGCTACGTCGTCGAGAATCCGATCTGGAAGACTTCCTATCGGCTTGTGCTGGACAAAGACGGCAAACCGTTCCTCCAGGGTTGGGCCGTGGTCGACAATCCGACCGACGACGACTGGAATCAGGTAGGCATGGCGCTGATTTCCGGCCGGCCGATTTCGTTCCAGATGGACCTGTATCAACCGCTGTATGTTCCGCGTCCAACGGTGGAATTGGAACTGTTCCAATCGCTGCGTCCGGTGGCTTACGGCGGAGCGGTCGGACGCGACCCGCAAGGTCAGGTTGTTGCGGAAAACGAAGCCATGGATCGCTTCGCCGGCGCGAAGAAGGCCATGCCGCCCGCCAAACGGCCGACGGGCGCCGCCGCCGCCGGCGACGGGGTTTTCGTCGAAGGACTTATGGATGCCCCCCAAGCCCGAAAGAACTTCGGTCTGGAAATGGAAAAGTCCCTCAAGGATCGCATGGACCTCAGCCGCGGCGTGCAGTCCGCCGCGACCGCTTCGCAACTCGGCGATTTCTTCCAGTACGTGATTAACACGCCGGTCAATCTTCCGCGGCAGAAATCGGCACTGCTCCCGATCGTCAACAAGGAAATCGAAGCCAAGCGGCTGTCGATTTACAATCCCGGCGTGCATCCGAAATTCCCGATGCTCGGCCTCAAGCTCACCAACACCTCGGGCCTTCATCTCATGCAAGGCCCGATCACCGTCTTCGAAGGCTCGGTCTACGCCGGCGACGCCCGCATCAGCGACCTGCCGCCGAACGACGATCGTCTCATCAGCTACGCCGTCGATCTCGGCACCGAGGTCGAGGTCAAGAGCGAGCGCAAGCCCGAACGCCTCACCAACGTCAGAATTCAGTACGGCCTGGTCGTTCGCACCGACCGCATGCGCGAGGAAAAGACCTATACCGCCACCAACCGCACCGGCCAGGAACGCACGCTGTGGATCGAGCATCCCTACCGCGCCAACTTCGAACTGGTGAGCAAGGAGAAGCCGATCGAGCGGACCAGCGATAATTACCGCTTCGAAATGACGCTCCCCACGAAAGCCAAGGAGAGCATGAGC
>JBGQCZ010000408.1:0-5513 GCA_041495645.1 Gemmataceae bacterium
ACGGTTTTTGGGCGCGCGGCATTTCATTATTACCCTTCGCGAGCGGGAATCGTGGGATGGCTTTCGCGTGCGATGCTTGCCCGCTCGCCCCGCGCAGGCTAAAGCCTGCGGCTACGGGTAGATTTCCTCCTGCCGCTCCCGCTCGCGTTGCCACACCACCACGCATGAGTATCGGCCAGCGTTTGCGGGAGCGGCCGCGGCGAGAAGCCGAGCTCCTCGCGCGCCTTGCGGCAATCGAAGAAGAAGAACAGCCTGGAGAGGCGCAATTGCGGGATTGTCAAAACCGGCCGTCGTTTCCCCCAGTTTAGCGAGGACACGATCTGTGCGATGCCCCAACCTACGCCGGCGGGAAGTCGCGTGAAGAAGTAGCGTTTTCCAGCGGCGGCGGCGAGGTCGGCGTAGAAATCGCCGGTGGTGCGGTTTTCACCGCACAAGATGTAGCGCTCGCCAGACTTTCCGCGTTCGGCGGCCAGCAATGCACCCTGCGCCACGTCCCGCACATCCACCAGATTCAGCCCGCCGCCAAAATGAAACGGAATCGATCGACGCCAGAACCGCTTGCACAAAGTGCCGAATTCGCTGCCGGTGTAATCGTTCGGGCCGATCACACAGGCCGGGTTGACGATGACCACGTCTTGCCCATCCCGAGCGGCTGAGCGAGCCAAACTCTCCGCTTCGCGCTTGGTGGTGGCATAGGGGGCGCGTTCGGCGCCGAGGTTCCAGCTCGCGGTCTCGTCGAGGATTCGCGGCTCGCGACCAGCGCCGACAGCAACAATTGAACTCGTATGAATGACGCGCTTTACTTTCGCCCTTCGCGCCGCCGCCAAGACTTGCCGCGTGCCTTCCACGTTAACACGACGATAACGTGCCCAATCATCGCCGAAATCGACCGCCCCGGCCAGATGAAAGACGAACTCGCACCCGGCCATCGCTCGCGTCAGCGCTTCCGCTTGATCCAATTCCGCTTCGACACAAACCGCCCGGGCTTCGAGCAGGCGAGCGCGCTTCGAAGCGGCCCGAACGACGGCGATTACCTCCGCGCCCAGGCGGCGTAGTTCCTGCACCACGTGCAAGCCGACGAATCCGGTCGCGCCGGTGACCGCAACGCGGCGACCGAGCCAAAACGTGGGGTCGGGAAATGGCGTCACGTTTTGGTCTTCTCGAACAGCGCCCGAAATACCGGCTGTCCCTGTTGGCGCGCTTTGCGTTCGAAGTTGGTGAGATAGTCCATGTCGTGGCTGACGGATGAGGGTTGTGGCGGTGGAAGTTCGCGCAGTTCCGGCCGCGGACCGCAAAGCTCCTTCATCACGCCAAAATACTCCTCTACGTCCGTGGCCAGATGAAACAGCCCGCCGGGCCGAAGCGCTTTGATGCACGAATCCACAAACTCCGATGTGAACACGCGGCGCTTGTGGTGGCGTTTCTTCCACCACGGGTCGGGATAGTACACGTGAATGGCTTGGACACTAGCCGGCGGCACGCGATCGCGCATGAGAAAGCGGGCGTCGGCGCAGGCCATGCGGACGTTAGTCAACTTGCGGATGGCGATGCGAGTGGCCGTATAGAGCTGGTATTTGCGGACGATCTCGATGCCGAAGAAATTGACGTTCGGACACGTTAGAGCCGCATTCAGAATGAAAAGGCCCTTACCGCAACCGACCTCGATTTCCACAGGATGGTTGTTGCCAAAGATGGCGGGCCAGTTGAGCACCGTGGGGACAAGCCCCACGGCTCGCTTAGGCTCTACCCACAGGAACGGCGACAAGTCCTCCAGCGGCAACCGCTTCGTCCGGCGCATCGCGACTCATCCTCGGTTGAGCGGGATGCCTTGGACCTTGGCTTCGAAAACCATCTTTTCGCCGACGAAGCCTTGGATCGTGCATTCAGCGATCATCTTTCGTTCGCGGGTCATCTGGCCGACCATGACGAGCCGGTCGCCGGGTCGAACCATGCCGCGGAACTTCACTTCGTGAAGCCCGCCTAGACCCACGAATTCCGAATCGAAGATTTTCTGGGTCATCACGTAGTACGCGCAGAGTTGAGCTGCCGCTTCGCAGAGCATCACGCCGGGCATCAGGGGAAAGCCGGGCATGTGGCCGCGAGTCCAGAATTCGTCGGCCTTCACGTCCTTGTAGCCGGCGATCAGTTTGCTGGCGGGGTCGAGAAAGATCACGGCCGTGAGCGCTTCCATCTCGAAGCGCTGCGGATTGATCTTGCGAATCGCGTCGATGTCGGCCACCACATGGGTGAAGTCGAGCGAAGTCGGGTCAAGGATGAGGGGAGGAGGCATGGCTCGAGTCCGGTTCTACGAGATCAATTGCATCACCTGGCCCAGTTCGGTGATGAGAGCATCGGGTCGGTGGGCGGGGTCTTTCAACTGGTCGGGCGTGGCTTCCAACGAGGTTTTGTCGCCGGCGTACAGGGCGGTGCGCAGGCCGAATCTGCGCGCCGGGGCCACATCGCGGGTCAACTTCGAGCCCACATGCAAGATTTCTTCGGGCCGAATTCCTTTGCCCAACAGCGCCAACAGGGCCTTGCGAAAGATCGTTTCCGACGGCTTGCGCGCCTTTACCTCGCAGGATAGGACCCGCAAATCGGTCGGCAACAGTTTGTCCAAGTTCAGACCGTTGTTTTGGGCCTTGAGTCCTCGCGCAAGTTGCACTGCGGTGAAGCATTGGCCATCGGCAAGCAGCCCCTGTGCCAGTCCCGCATCGGCTACCAACGCAACGGCAATGGCGGCATCGGGCTGCGCCGCCGTTCCTTGCAGGCTGGCGTGGAAAAAGTAGGCCACCTTTCGGCTATACTCGTTCAACGAACCAAAAAATCCCGCGTCAAACGTGTAGTCCTTCTGAAACAGCTTCTTGATCAGGTTTTCCCAAATTCGCTCGGCCTGGATCTCCGGAAAGCGCTCGCCCCCGCTGACGGCTTTGTGAATCAAGAGTTCCTTGGCGTACAAGTGCCGCATGTATTCCGATGGCTGGCCCGGCTTGCGGCTCATCGACCCCCACATCTTGAACTCGTCGATGGTCTTGTCGAGCGCCACGTCCATCACCATCGGCGTCGGATGCTCGAAGACCAGATCGCCGAAGGGGATGGCCAGCAAGGTGCCGTAAACGTTCCAGAGTACGGCTTTCAACCCGGGCATGGGTTTCAGCTTGGGCTTGGCATTGGCCGATTCGACGGAAGGCGCCGCCGGCCACGGCAACCCGCGCGTGTCGAGCCAGCTCGCATATTGTTCGAGGGACAACGGCATGAAGTTAGAATTATGAGATTCGGTGGCGATCATCCCGTTATGGAGCGCCGACACAAAGCGCGACAGCGGAGGCCACGTCATCCACTTGTTGAGCGGAAACCGTGCCGACGAGCCTCACGAAGCGAGACAACGATACAAACTTGGTTTGAAAGCTATCCGCCCCCGAGTCTCTCAAAAGGCCGTTCTTTCGAGCCGCTCGTAGAAATAAGAAATACAAACCAAGGGAAATTTGAGTACTGGGGTTTCCAATCGGTGATCGGAACAACAATTCGCAAAGGCAGTCGGCCGATCGAATCAAGACCGACAACCAGAGTGGGCCGGATCTTCTGAATCTCGGCCCCAACGGAAGGATCGAAATCGATCATCCAAATCTCACCGCGTTTCGGAATTGGCGCTGTCGCCATAGAGATCGTCCTCACCAAACGCCTCGAAAGCGGTCAGGTTCGCATCATTGCAGTAGTCGTCGACTGCTAACTCGGCTGCGTTGGCCAGAATCGAATCGCGTTGCGCCGGCGGCAGTCGTCTTAGTTCCGCCGCAGTCCATCGACGGCGCTTCGTCGGAGGTTTCACTCGGTTCATGTCCTGCTTCTCCTATGCAACACGCGGCTTCGTCGTCACTATTATGACCCTTCAACGTGAGGCAATCAAGCACAAGCTCATGGTTGGCCGGTTATGGTGGCCGCTCTTGACTCACTCGCACATCAGCCTAGACCAACTCATATGTCCGATTCTTCCGCACATGCGCCTGCGACGCCGCCGGAGCCGACGAAAGGATTGCCGCCGGTCACGCCGCCATCCGGTCGACACATCGTGCAGCTATTCCTGGTGCCGGGCCTGATCGTGGCCGGTGCCGTCACCGTGCTGCTCGGCTTCAGTTGGCTGGCGAGCGGATCGCGATCGCCGGAGCAAATCCTCAAGAACATCGACAGCACCAATGCCGATATCCGCTGGCGCGCCGCCAGCGACCTCGCCCAGGTGCTAAAGAGAGACGACAAGCTCGCCGCCGATGCTTCGTTCGGCCTTCGCCTTGCGGAAAAACTGGTCAAGGCGCTCGACGAATTGGACAAGACGGAGAAAGCCGAGCAAGCCATTCCGTTTGACGAAGCCCATAAGTCAGAGCGGGCCGAAGCTCACAAGAACCTGGTGGCGCAGCGAAGCTACGTTCAGTTCCTTGCCGCTTGTTTGGGCAATTTCAGCGTGCCGGTGGGGGCTCCGCTGCTGTGCGATATTGCCAAGAACGGCCGCGGAGCGGACGAGAAGTTGCATGCCCATGTGCGCCGTCAGGCGGTCTTAGCGCTGGCCACCCTGGGCGACAGCCGCAAGCGCTTCGACAAGCTCACCGACGAACAAAAAGCCGAGGCCCGCCGCCAACTCGAAGCCGAAGCCCGATCGTCGAATGCGGACACCAGCAAATGGGCGGAAACCGCTCTCGGATCGATGGACGGCAAATCGCTGGGAGTGATCGACGCCTTGGCTGAATGCGCCAAGGAGCCGAACGACATTTTTCTTCGCGAGCAAGTGGCGCATGCGCTCGGTTTCTGGGAAGGCGACGCGCGCGAGCAAAAGGTTGCCGAAAACACGCTGCTGTCGCTGGCCGGCGACCTGGGCCAAGGCAAGCGGATCGCCATCGCGGACGGAGAGTAGCCATGCGAAAAACCATACTCGCCGCGCTGCTGCCCCTGGCGCTCTTCGGTTGCAACCGCGGCGGCACGCCCCTGTTTGTGGCCGGTAAATCCAGTACGCCCGGTTGGGAAGTGCGCTACAACGCGATCATTGCCCTGGCCCGCCGCGGCAGTGAGCAGATCAAGGACGATCGGGCCTGGGAAACGCTCCAGGAAATGCTCGACGAAGAGCAGCAGCTGCGAAACTTCAAGCACGAACTGCCGGATAAACGCGAGGTTTCCGACCCCGGCGCGGCCCATGTCACGCTGATTACCACTCTCCAGGCCGTCGGCGAACTCCACCGCCGCAAGCCCGAGCTGGATCTGTCCGGACTCAAGCCCGCCGTTCAGAAATTGACCCAGAGCCGCAACCTCGCCGTGAATACCGAGGCCAAGCGAATCCAACAAACGATGAATTGGACCAATTAGAAGGATCGAGGTTCAAATGCCCGAAGCGAACGACAAGATCGTGGCTGCCCTCACCAAAGCCTACTCGATGGAAGTCGAGACGATCCTCAACTACCTGGCGATCAGCCTCGATCTGGATGGAGTGCGTGCGGATTTCATCAAGCAGGCGCTGGCGGCCGACATCCAAGGGG
>JBGQCZ010000409.1:0-5501 GCA_041495645.1 Gemmataceae bacterium
CGAGGGTCGCGGCACCCCGCAAGGGGCCGTGATCTCGCCGTTGTTGGCGAACCTGTATATGCGGCGGTTCGCGCTGGGCTGGAAGACGCTGGGCTACGACCACACGCTGGACGCGAAACTGGTCAACTACGCGGATGATTTCGGGATCTGCTGTCGCGGCAGCGGAGAGCAAGCAATGACCGCGATGCGGGACATGATGGCGAAGCTGAAGTTGACGGTGAACGAGACGAAGACGCGTCTGTGCCGGTTACCGGAGGCAACGTTCGACTTTCTGGGTTACACGATCGGGCGGTGCTATTCGCCGCAGACGGGGCGGGCCTACTACGGGACGTATCCGTCGAAGACCAAGGTGGGAAGGTTGGTCGAGGAGATCAGCCGCCGCACGCAGCGAAGCAGCACCTGGCAAGAACCAGGCGACGTCGTGGGCCTGCTCAACCGCAAACTGGTTGGGTGGGCGAATTACTTTAGTCTGGGTCCAGTCAGCAAGGCCTATGACCGCGTGAATCGGCATGTGTGTCAGAGGCTCCGGCGGTGGCTGTGCCGGAAGTATCGCGTGGTCGGTGCGGGCTGGAAGCGCTTCTCGGACAAGCAATTGCGCGAGGACTTCGGCCTGCTCGACCTGCGCGCGTTACGGCACCGCCTCCTGTGTGCAAACGCATGAACCCTTGTCCGAGAGCCGGATGCGGGAAAACCGCCCGTCCGGTTCGATGAGCGGGAGGTAGAGACGGAGTACGGTGGGGTTAGTGAGGCACCGGCAGACGAAAGGGCCGGCAACCGATAGATCCCACCTAACCCACCGCGCTACTCTCGACTCTACCCTCTGTGACTCTGTGGTTAATTCCGTTCACGCAGCCAACGACAGCGGCTGCGAATTCTTCAACGCGGCTTGCACGAAGCACTCGAAGAGTTGCATGTCCAGTGCTGAAGCGGTTTCCGATTCGGGATGATACTGGACGCCGATGCAGAACCAGTTCGGGTTGGTCGATTCGATAGCCTCGATCACCTCATCGGGCGACTTCGCGCTCATGCGCAGGCCCTTGCCGAGCGTTTTCACGGCCTGATGGTGGTTGCTGTTCACGCGGATTTCGCCGCCGCCGTAAATCTCATCGAGATAGGTGTCCGGCTCGAGCAGGACGATATGGCGGTGCGGTCCGCCCGAGGGGTCGAAATGCGGCAACGATTTCGGCATTTCTTCGGGCAGGTGCAGGAAGAGCGTGCCGCCGTGCGCCACGTTCAACTGCTGCATGCCTGCGCCGATGCCGAGCACCGGCATTTGGCGATCCATGATGCGGCGAATGAGCAGGAAATCATTGTCCTCACGACGCGGGGACATGGGCACGACCGTGGAATGAGTCGGGAGATTGCGACGTTTCGGGTCGAGATCGGCCCCGCCGCACAGCACCACGCCGTCCACGCGTTCGAGGATCGCGTCGATCGCTTCTTCTTTATTGAGCGGCGGAATGATGATAGGCAACGCGCCGGCTTCGTAGATCTTGTCGAAGTAGCCGGTGGCCAGGCGGACGAAGGAGGCGGCCGATTTGTTGGTCGAAACCAGGTCCATGTTGATGCCAATCACGGGGCGCGGCTGAAATGATGCCATGGTCTTTCCTCCATGAAAGAGTCTGAGAGTCAATCACGATGGCTTCATGCCACCGGCCGGGAATCACGGGCAGAGGAATATACCGAAGCGACCCTGCGAAGTGCAATAGGGAAATTTTTCGCGCGCAAAGCCGCAAGCGGCTAGACGCCTCGAGCGGCCGGGTCCCAGACGTATTTGTGCAACTGCAATTGCATGCGTACATTCAAACCGGATTCCAAGAGCCACTCGGCGAGTTGTCCCGGGCTGACCTGGTCGAACACCGGGCTAAGTAACACGGTAAAGCGTGAGTCCAAGTGATGCTTGCGGATGGTCGCGGCGCACCAATCGAAGTCCCGCCGCGAAGCGATTACGAACTTGATCTGGTCCGTTGGCTTTAGTGATTCGAGATTGGCCCAGCGGTTATTGTCACATTCGCCGCTATCCGGGCATTTCAGGTCCATGATGATGTGAACGCGCGGATCCACCGGCGAAATATCATGCGCTCCGCTGGTCTCCAGCAATACGGTTGGGCCCGCGTCGGCGAGATTGGCCATAAATGGAAGAACTTCCGCTTGAAGGAGTGGTTCGCCCCCGGTCACTTCGACGAGCGGGCAATCGAACGCCAGGACTTCGCATCGAATGTCTTCGAGGCGGCGAAGCGTTCCTTCCATGAACGCATGCGGCGTGTCGCACCAAACGCAACGCGAATCGCACACGGAAAGGCGAACGAAGACGCATGGCAGGCCGGCAAACGTGGATTCACCCTGCACGCTGCGATAGATCTCGTGGATCAGGAGCTGGCCGGGCGGCTTGCCTTGCAGAGGCACCACGCGGTGGGCCAGCGATAGCGGCATTGTCATACTTTGGTTATCATAGAGACAATGAACACGCGATTCCTGCTGCTGTTGCCGTTCCTGTTGGCGGCTGACCCGGTGTCAAAGCCGGAAGCCAGCCGCATTTCGCTCGACGCCACGGCCATGCCGCTCGGCGAGGCCGTCGCGTCCGTGGCTCGGCAGGCGAATATCCCGATCGACACCGAACGAGCCGCAAAGGATCGGCCGGTGCGCTTGAAACTGGAAAACGCCACGCTCTGGGACGCGCTCGATCAATTGGCCCGTGCCACCGATCACCGCCTGCTCGTCGGGCACCAAGGCAAACGGATTGCCTTGGTGAAGGAACCATGCCGGGCCATGCCGATTTTCAATTCGGGGCCATTCCGCTTCGCCGCGCGCGAAGCGCGGGGGCGGCTCGAATTCGAATCCGGCATTTCGCGAACCGACGTCTTGATCGACTTCGCCTGGGAACCAAAGTTCAAAGGCTATTTCGTGGAGCTCGACCCGAAGTCCCTTTCGGCCAAAGACGACCATGGCCGCATGCTGACAGTCGTGGACGAAGGCTCGACCCGCGTTCCCGTTGGCGACTCCGGCCTCGACTTGGCCGTGAAACTCAAAGACGTGCCACGAACGGCCAAGAAACTCGCCGAATTGACCGGAACGGTGAAAATAATCGGCACCTCGCAACTGCTGCAGTTCGCGTTCGACCCGGCCTCGCCCGGAGACCAGAATGTCAAGAAGGCCGAAGTAACCGCCACCCTCAAAACGTTTCGCAAGAACGTCCGCTTGTGGACCGCCGTGATCGAGCTGCAGTACCCGAAGGACATGCCCGAATTTGAAAGCTTTCAGTCGTTTCTGCTGGATAACGAAGCGTGGTTGCTCGCGCCGGACGGGCGAAAATTCGTCACGCGCAAGTTTGAACTAGGCTTTGAGCGGCAGGGCGCGATGCCCATTACCTATTACTTCATGGAGAATGACAAGGACGGCCCGGTGCTGTCGAACTTGAACGGCTGGAAACTGGTCGTTCGCGTACCGGGCCGAATCGTCGAGGAGAAGGTGAAGTTCCAACTGCGGGATATTCCATTGCCCTGACCGGTCGAGGCGAGCCATGAGCAAGACCCGCGACACGTGGTACGTCCGCCTGCCGGGCGGGCAGGAACTCAAGGCCAAGAGCACCTCGGCGGTCGTTCATCACGTTGAAAACGGCAACATCCCCAAATCGAGCCGGGCCCGGCGCACGCGCGACGACGAATGGATGCAATTGGAATGGCACGCCGAATTTACCGAGGCCGTAACCGGAGTCGCTCCGCCCAAAGCGCCCGCCGAAACCGAAGCCAAACCCGATCCGCCGCTCTCCGGCGTGGCGGCACGCCTTGATCCGATGCGCCTGCAAACCGTCGGTGTGCGCGGAATTTGGGACGACCTGATCGCCGCGCTCGACAGCACCTTTGTCCGCGGCAAGCTGCTCATCGCGGCCGTGGCTTGTTTCTTTGTTGGTTTCGTCTGGGGGCTCAACGGCTGGTTGTCCAGCTGGCTTACACACTTGCTTCAATCGGACGCCGATTCGATCGTTCGCTTTTCGACCGCGCTCACCGTCGCAGTTGGCCTCTCGGTGCTGGCTTGGGCCAACGGCTTGCTGGCGCGCATCACGCATGTTGAATTATCAAACCTGCGCCCTGCCCGCTTTCGCGAGGCGACGCACGGATTCTTCAATCTCGGCGTGCGCCTGGTCCTGGCCTACTTGCTGATTCTGGGCGGCGACTACGCGCTGATGCGACTCATGCATTGGGCGCCGAAGGAGCTGTACGAGCAATCGTTGAACATCGGCCTGGCGCCGCCTCTGTCGGATGTCGTCCCGGCCTTGTTGTCCACGATCGGCATGATTGTTGAAGTGATGCTCTGGCTGCTGATCGGCCTGTCGTGGCTCTTAGCGCCTTTGTTGGTGGTTGAGGAATCGCCGCTGTTCGCCGGCATCAAGGAATGGCTGGCATTGATTCGCGAACATCTCAGCCGCGTGCTGCTGGCCGAGGCTCTCAGCTTGGCGCTCGGTGCGCTGATCACCGTGCCGATCGCGTTGCCGGTTCACTTCGCGATCCAGCATTTTCCGCACATGCCCGAATCGTTGCAGTTCGCGGTGTATGGCATGTCTATGGCCCCGTTCCTGGCGTTCATGGCAGTGGCCAATGTGTTTATCTACCTGGACGTCAAATACGAGCGGAACTAGCTGCGTATTGCCGGTGTGCCAATACCAGTCGAATATCGTCGTAAGAAATCTTTTCGCCCAGTGCCTCGAAGATCGGCCGGAGCATGTCTGAGCCCACTCGCGACACAGTCTCCGCCACTCGGGCATAGACTGCGTCGGACACCCATTCGCGGATCGAATCCGGGCGGGAAGCACCGATATACTCGCACAAGTGTCGCACCATGGTGCCGCGCGTGTAGCCGGTGCGCCGGCAGATCTCATCCAGCGGCACACGATCCTCGAACATTTGAAAATAAGTCGCTTGACGCGGCGAATTGGCCATCTCCGTGGCCGGCGGGCCGGATCGCTCCGGCTCGGGATGCTCGGCCACGTGCTGCGCGATCAGCGGCAGAAAGTGCAGACCAAAATCGCGCAACTTCACTTCGCCCACGCCGGATATCTGCCGCATGCTTGGCCCGGTCGTAGGCCGCTCGCGCGCCAGGCTTCGCAACACCGCATCGCTGAAGATCAGGTAAGGCGGGATGGAACGCTCGGCAGACAACTTACGACGCAGGTGCTTCAATTTGTCGAAGAGCGCCGTGTCCACTCCTTCCCACGCCCGCGTGTCGATCCGCGGTTGCCGCGTTCTCTCGCCTCTTTCTTCGGGCGCCGTCCGCTCCAAGCGCACTGAGCGCTCGCCGCGCATCACCTCCCACGACGCCGGGTTCAGCTTCAAGATCGGATACTCGTCGCCCTCTCGCGCCAGCACACCCTGGCCGATGAGCTGATGAATCCAATCGCGAACTTCTTCCTTGCCCGCTTCTTTCAACAGCCCAAAGGTTGAGAGCTTGTTGTGGCCGCGCCGCTTCACGTCCTCGCAATTTTCTCCGCGCAGAATCGAGGAAAC
>JBGQCZ010000410.1:0-5499 GCA_041495645.1 Gemmataceae bacterium
AGTATGGGCCAGTCGAAATGAAGAAGACCCCGCCTGCGCCCGCGAAAGTGCCCTAGTCATTTAACCGAGCTGGACACCCCTTACGGCTATTCAGCTTTCAGTGTTCAAAGTCAAAACGACGAGGAAAAAACCAAGCAGGGCGATCCGGTACGCGCGGTAGGCAGTAAGCACACACCAAGCCATTCGGTGCGAAAAAAAGCGCCTTTGTCCGGTACTCTCGGGATGAACTCGAATTCGCACTTTTGTAATTGTTTTTCCAGTATGTATACTTCGACGATTGCCGTTGTGATGTACGAGAAAGCCCTGGGAGCCATTGAAAACTACTGTAAAATGCAGAGTAGACAGACAGGCCGCTCGCCGTCAGTTGGTTGACGCAAGCGCCTGTGGGTACAAGGGATTCGATAGATTCGCCGGCATCTCGGCCGGCTACCCGTCGATCCGGTGGTTGCGGGTTCGTGTCCCGCCGCCCTCGTTGAGACAATGGCCGGATCTCCTTGACGTTGCGGGGGATCTCGGCCTTGTGCATTTCTGGCGTGTCGGACTGGCTCGCTGCGTTTGACGCTCGATCACTCGGCACCGTTTCTTGATCCTCCTTGTTCGCATTCGCGGCCGATCATACAATCGTCTCCAATCTGACCGAAATACTCAGGTTTCAGTCCAGCAGTAACGCGGACACTCCTGTCCGCGGAGTATCAGGCGGACAAGAGTGTCCGCCCTACTTAAGGAGATTCGACTCATGCCCGATCTGCTCCCTTATCGCGGCCGCATTTATGACAGCATCACTCAATGCATTGGAAATACGCCGTTGATTCGACTGCGCCGCGTGGTCGGCGACGCCAAAGGCATCGTCGTGGCCAAGCTTGAGAATTTCAATCCGCTATGGTCGGTGAAGGACCGAATTGGCGTGTCCATGATCGAGGCCGCCGAGCGCGACGGCAAGATCAATAAGGACACGCTAATCATCGAGCCGACCAGCGGCAACACGGGCATTGGTCTGGCGTTCGTGTGCGCGGCCAAAGGCTACAAATTGACGGTGACGATGCCGGAGTCGATGAGTCTGGAACGACGGCGGTTGCTAAAGGCGTTTGGGGCCGAGATTGTGCTGACGCCGCGCGAGCAGGGCATGAAGGGCGCGATCGCCAAGGCGGAGGAACTCATTCGGCAGCACGGCGGCCAACCGCCGAAAGTGTTCATGCCGCAACAATTCGAGAACCCGGCCAATCCCGAGATTCATCGCAAGACGACCGCCGAGGAAATCTGGGCGGACACTCAGGGGAAGATCGATATCCTCGTATCCGGCGTGGGTACCGGCGGCACCATCACCGGCGTAAGTGAAGTCATCAAAGCGCGCCGGCCGAGCTTCAAGGCCATCGCCGTGGAGCCCACGAACAGCCCGGTGATTTCGCAGCACAAGTACCAAGGCGTGCCGCGCGATCAGGTCAAACCCGGGCCGCACACCATTCAAGGCATTGGCGCCGGGTTCATTCCCAAGGTGTTGAACGTTGGCATTATCGACGAGGTGGTGCAGGTCAACGACGACGACTCCTACGTCATGGCGCGGCGGTTGGCGAAGGAAGAAGGCATGCTGTGCGGCATCAGCTGCGGCGCCGCGGCCCACGCCGCCGTACAGGTCGCTCAGCGTCAGGAGAATTCGGGCAAACTGATCGTCGTCGTGCTGCCGGACTTGGGCGAACGGTATTTAAGCACGAAGCTGTATCCGGAAGAGTGAAATCAGAAGTCAGACATTTATCCGTAGATTTGCCCAGCGCGGCGGAGCCGCAACCTAATGTCGCCTTTCGCTCCGCGAAGGGGCGTTCTTTCGCGGAGCGAAAGGCGACATTAGCGAAGCATCAAAACCTTAACTTCAACTTCCCCAGCCGTTCCACCGTCGCCGCCATCAGCGCGTTTTCTTCCACTTCATCCCCGGAGATGTACGTAACCGAAAAGCGCAGGTACGGCCCCGCGTCGTCCCAGGGCACGCAGCACACCGATTGCTCGTGGATCAAGAACTGCGACGCTTCCTCGGCGTTGGCAAAGGTTCGATCGCCGGCTGCAGTTGGCGCCTTCGCGTACAGAAAATAGGTCCCGCCCGGCATCTTGGCGTTGAAGCCCACTAGATTGAGCGCGTCGACCAATTTCTTCAGCCGGCGGCGATACTTCTCGCGCACGGCATCCGAAATCTCCTGATGCCGCAACGCTTCGGCCGCGGCCTGCTGAATCGCCATGAACTGGCCCGAATCGCTGTTGTCCTTCACATCCGCGAAGGCTTGCACGATCTTGCGATGACCCGCCACGAACGCCATGCGCCAGCCGATCATGTTGAAGCCCTTTGACATCGAGTGAATCTCGACGCCCACATCTTTGGCGCCTTCGACTTGCAGGAAACTCGTCGGCGGGCCATCGTAGGTGAGCAATCCGTGGGCCGCGTCCTGCACGACAACCACCTGGTGCTGGCGGGCGAAATCGATGACCTTCTTGTAAAAGCCGGTCGTCGCGACCGCTCCGGTCGGGCTGTTCGGATAATTGATCACGAGCAATTTGGCCCGCCGCTTGATATCGGCCGGGATGCCATCGAGATCGGGAAAGTAGCCGTTCTTTTCGAGCAGCGGCAGCTTATGAACTTCACCGCCGTAGTAGCGCGTGTGGGTGCCGGCGACGGGATAACCGGGCACGGTCATGAGCGTGACATCGCCCGGATTGATAAACACCGCCGGGAGCATCGCCAGCGCCGGCTTCGAACCGATGGCGTGATTGATCTCGCTGTTCGGATCGAGCGAGACATCAAATTGACGCTTCATGAAATCCGCGGCGGCGTCTTTGAACGCCTGGATGCCGTTGTCGGCGTAGCCGCGATTCTCGACCTTGTCCACTTCGCGCTTGAGCCGCTCGCGCACCAGAGGATCGGCCATATCGTCGTTTTCGCCAATGCCGAAATCGAGCAGTTGCCGCTCGGGATGCTCCGCCAGGGCTTTACGCTTCGCGCGCTTGATCTTCTCGAACTTATAAATCTCGGTGCCCTTGCCGTAATTGATTCCGCCAACGCGCTCGGCGAAAAGGGACTGAAACCAAGGATCGGGTGCGGAGGCAGAAGAAGCGTCGCCCATCGGAAATGCCCTTCGTCATGGTGAGAATCGTGATCGAATCTGTTCTACGGAGGAATTGACAGCGATGGGAGTAGAAAGGTTCTAGTTTACGATACGCGCACGGCGCTCAAAGCAACGACAATGCCTCGGTTTGGGAGGGCGAGGCTCCTGCCGAGCCTTCTGCACAGGCTCGGCAGGAGCCTCGCCCTCCCAAACTGAGGAGTCGATCACATCAACCCTTGGCCAAAACCTGTAGCGCTTTCGGCCCGAGGGGCGCGTTCTTCGCTCTTCGCGTGCATGCCGCGTGGGGCGGAATGCGACGAATGCTGGCGGAAATGGCTGCCGGGTCGCGAGCCCATTTCCGACACCACGCCGGCATAGCTAACGTCGTCCTCGGCGTCGTATTCGTCATACGTGCAGACGTAGCCGGGTTGTTTGGAACGTTCGCGTTCTTCCAAGAACGCTTTGATAATGGCGCTCTGAATGATCTCGCGGGCGCTGGAGTTGATCGGGTGCGCGATGTCGGCGTGAAGCTTGGCGCGGCCGTCGGCATCGCGGATGGCGCGGTTTTCGTCTAGCTTGTGGCCGCACAGGTTGCAGAAACGCGCACGCAGGTGGTTTTTGGTGCCGCAGCCCGTGCAGCGGTCGGTCAGTTTGCGGCTGGGCATGGCCACAAACGACCCCTTGGTCCCCTCGATGATCTTCAGGTCGCGCACGACGAACATGTTGTCGAACGTGACCGAACAGAAGGCTTGCAACCGCTCGTTGTTTTCCTCGACGAGCTTGATGCGAACTTCAGTGATGTCCACAGCGGTTCTCCTTAAGTGTTCTGTGGCAACTTCGATTGGCAACTCCGGACCACATGGAGTTTCCACTTGCCCCCGGCCAATCCTGCCGGGGATGGACCCGTTGCCCCGTCCGGGGGCGAGGAATCCGTTGCTTCGGCACCCATCGTGCGTGCCACGCGAACCGCGTCGTCGCGATCGCGACAAAGAGCATACACCGTCGTTCCGCTGCCCGTCATCAACACGCCCGCCGGCTTGGCCGCCGCCAGGGCGTCGCGAACTTTCTGAACTTCCGGGCACAACTTCTCGGCCGGTTCCTGCAAGCGGTTGTGCAGCAGCCGGCCGAGTGCTTCCACGTCGCTGACCGCTTCGCGGATCGCCGCGCCCGAAACCGGTTGCTTCGGGACGCTCACTTCGCGAAACACGCTCGCGGTCGAAAGTCCGACCGCCGGGCTGACCAGGACAAAATCCAACGTTCGTCCGAGCGAAACCGCTTCGACTTTTTCGCCCCGGCCCGTGCACCAGGCCGCGCCCGGCGAAAAGAAGAACGGCACGTCGCTGCCCACCTCGGCCCCAATTTCAGCCAACCGCTCGTTCGGGAGGCCCAGTTGCCAGAGGCGGTTCAAACCCTTCAAGGTCGCCGCCGCATCCGATGAGCCGCCCGCCAGGCCGGCCTGCATCGGAATGCGCTTGGCCAGGCGAATCGTCGCTCCGTCGCGGCAACCCGTGTGCTGCCGCAGCCGCTCGGCCGCTTTCAGCACCAGGTTTTCGGGACCGCACGATAAATCCGGGTTGTCACAGGTCAATGACAGTGCGCCGGAAATGTCGCGCTCAAACTCCAACTCATCTTCGAGCGTCACCGCGACCATCAGCGTTTCGAGGTCGTGGTAGCCATCCGGCCGTTTGCGCAACACTTCCAGAAACAGGTTCACCTTGGCCGGCGTCGAAACGACGAGAGCGCCGGCGGAGCGTTCACTCATCATGGGGAAATCTGCCTCGGAAGAGCCGGCGAAAGGTTCGGCCGGATCGGATCATCCGTGAGGCAGATCGGGGCCGGAAAACGAGAGGGGCCCGTCCCTGGGTTGGGTGAAACGCTGGAAGCATACCCGAAACCGTCCTGGTTGCACGGGTGCGGCCCGATTTGGACCGCCATACCCTAGGGTGCGAAACTCAGTGATGGCGCGCAGGAAGTTACACGAAATAACAGGGCGCGTCAAGGGGTGAGGCAAAAAAAGTGAATTACGGGGTGTAACCAGATTCTCTGGGGGCCGGGGCGGACAACAGCGTTTTTTTCCCTGGACGTATGAAAACAGCCGCCCAGGAACCCCCGGAGAATCTGGTTACACCCGAATTATGGGGTGAGCCAAGTGTTGTATTGGCGAGCCAAGGGGCTTGTCCCCATGGTACAGGATCCCACGAGGAGCATGATCCAACCGCGGCGTGCAGTGCCAAGGATCGTTTTGGCGAGCCAAGGGGGCTTGTCCCCTTGGCACTACGACCCGCGAGGAACCGAGTGCAACCGCGGCGTGCGGTACCAAGGGGACAAGCCCCTTGGCTCGCCAATCCACCATCGCGCGAGTCCCCACGAGAATCATGAGTCCCACCTGGCGTGCATGCCAAGAGCTTTCTTG
>JBGQCZ010000411.1:0-5495 GCA_041495645.1 Gemmataceae bacterium
CCAACTACCCCGCCAATGATGACGAGGTTTAGCACGGTCGAGCTTTTGGCGGGCTTCTTTTTCTTCTTCTTTCGCGGGCGATCGTAGTCGTCGTCATCGTGATCATCATCGTCGCGGCGGTCGCGGCGCCTGCGCTCGGGCGGCGGGTCGTCATCGGGCCGACGACGCTGCCTGACCGGCTCGTCTCGATCGTCTTCGTACCGTGCCGATTCACGGCGAACTGGTTTCGTGGCCGGGGGGGCCGGGCTCGGTTTCGGCTGGACGCGGGCCTCCTCGCCCGGCAAGCGGAAGACCTCCTTGCATTTCGGGCAGCGAATGGCGGTGCCCGGCGCCAGATCTTTACCGCTTCGCGCGAGACTTCCGCAGTGCGTGCACGTGAATTCCGTGGCCATTTGATTCCCAACTCGACGAATGAGAGAGTCCGAACCTATTATGCCAAGAATATCCCAAAGACGGCCGAAGGCAGCAAAGGAAAAGTGAAATTTCTGCCGGGGTGCGAGTTCCGCTACGAGGTTCGTCGATCGATGCGAGGAGCTCGCGGCGGCTTCATCCCTTCCCATTATCCGGCGAAAAACCTATTCCAACTCCGGTTAAGTCGCACTCGCTAATTCGGTTCTTCAATCGGCGCCGGGCCGCGGAGGGCGATCGTGAGCGAATTGTCCCACTTTGACGCCTTCGGGGCCAGCCGCATGGTGGACACCTCGGCCAAGCCGGAGACGGACCGGACGGCACGAGCGAGTGCGTTGGTACGGGGCGCGCCGGCCACGCTGGCGCTGATGCGCGACAAGGCTCTGTCCAAAGGAGACGTTCTGGAAGTCGCCCGCCTGGCCGGCATCATGGCGGCGAAGAAAACCAGCGAGCTGATTCCACTATGCCACCCGTTGCCGCTTTCGTCGGTGATGCTCGACTTCGCCTACGAGGGAGACGACGCGCTGGTGATTGAAGCGACGGTTCGGGTGGTCGCCCGGACCGGAGTCGAAATGGAAGCGCTCACCGCCGCGAGCGTCGCGGCCCTCACGGTTTACGACATGTGCAAAGCGGTGGATCGCGGCATGACGATCGAGCGGATTCGTTTGGAAGAGAAGAGCGGCGGAAAGAGCGGTCACTACGTGAGGACGTAGGAAGTGGGTTGGTTCTTGGAGTTTGCTTAATAGGATTGTTCCATCATTTGCAACGAAGGGATTGAGATGCCCGCACTTCACCCGGCCGCGAATGGAACCCTCCGCGGCGCGGCGCTGTTCGCGCCGATTGCCGCCGACCTGGCCGAGGTGGAGCGCGTTTTTTCCCGAAAGCTCGCCAGTCATCGCCGGCATGTCGCCCGGCTTGTCGACCACCTCGATCATTACGCCGGCAAGCGCCTCCGCCCGGCGCTGCTGCTGTTGACCGCCCACGCGTGCGGGCGAGTCGAGCCCGCCCATCACGTCCTCGGTGCGGTCGTTGAAATGATCCACACCGCCACCTTGGTTCACGACGACGTGCTCGACGAGGCCGACCTGCGCCGGCACGTACGCACCGTGAATGCGGGCTGGGGCAACAAGGCCAGCATTCTCCTGGGCGACATGCTCTTCTCGCACGCCTTTCACTTGGCCAGTTCGGTCGATGCCCAGGCCTGCGAGATTATCGGCGGGGCCACCAATCGCGTTTGCGAAGGCGAACTCCACCAGGTGACTGAACGCGGAAACCTGAGCCTGTCCGAAGAGGATTACTTCGACATCATCGAAGGCAAGACGGCTGCGTTGACCGCATGCTGTTGCCGCCTCGGAGCGCTCTACGCCGGCGCGGACGACGACGCGGTCGATCGGCTGGCGGACTACGGCCGCAACCTTGGCGTGGCTTTTCAAATCGCCGACGACTTGCTCGATCTGACCGGCCTCGAAGAGTCCACGGGCAAGACGCTCGGCACGGATCTGGCCCAGGGCAAGCTCACGCTGCCGCTGATTCACGTGCTCGACCGCCTGCCGTCGGACGAAGCCGCCAAGGTCCGCGCGCTGCTCGTGAATGCCGACACGCCGCGCGAAGCGCTCCTGCCCTACTTGCGGCAAACGAACGCCCTCAATTATGCCCGCCGTCGGGCCGAGGAATTTGCCGCCGCCGCCCGCGACGCGCTGACCGTACTACCCCCCTCCGATTGCCGCTCCTTGCTGCTGGCGCTCACCGACTGGACCGTGCGTCGGGAAAAATAGGCGCCGCAAGCAAAATCGTTACCACGCCAGTCATCGCGACGAACATCGGTCGCGGCCGCCATTTGCCCGATGTAAGACTCTGACCTATCTTAGAGCAGCACGTGTCGGGGCCCTTGCCCCGAGTCAGAAACGGCGAATCCCCCATGGCAGGGTTGGTTACATGTCCGAATTGCTGCATCGCACGTTGAGGAAAAGCGCCAACGGCTCGACGCAAGTGCCGGACCGTGCGGGCATCCTCAATGCGCCGTTGTGTGCCTGTCTGCTGCCGCCGCTTGCAGCCGACGAAATCGGCCGGCTGGGCGACTATCGCGTGTTACGGCTACTGGGTCGCGGCGGCATGGGCTATGTATTCCACGCCGAAGATCTGACCCTGCGCCGTCCGGTCGCGCTCAAAGTGATGAAGCCGGACCTCGATGCGGACCCCAACGCCTTGCAGCGCTTCTTGCGCGAAGCCCGCGCGATGGCGGCCATCAAACACGAATCGCTCGTCACCGTGTACCAGGCCGGACAGGAAAACGGCGCGGTGTTCCTGGCGATGGAGTTGCTGGCGGGAATGTCGTTACAGGATTGGCTCGATCGCGATCCCAAACCCGATCCGGCACAAATCACTCGCATTGGCATCGACATCGCCTGCGGCCTGGCGGCAATCCACCAACATGGTCTCGTGCATCGCGACATCAAACCCGGAAATATCTGGCTGGAAGCACCCAATAATCGCGTCAAGATTCTCGACTTCGGTCTGGCTCGTTTCACCACGGACGACGCGAAGCTGACGCAATCCGGCATCGTCGTGGGCACGCCGACCTACATGTCGCCGGAGCAAGCGCGGGCCCAACGGGTTGATTCGCGAAGTGATCTCTTTAGCTTTGGCTGCGTCCTCTACACGATGTGTACAGGTACGGACCCGTTCCATGATGAGAGCACCACAGCCGTCTTGACGGCCCTGGCCATCAAGACGCCGCGTTCCGCCCGTCAAGTCAATCCGGCGATTCCCAAAGCCTTGGCCGACCTGGTGGCCCAACTGCTTGAAAAGAACGCCGAAGACCGGCCGGCTTCCGCCGAAAGCGTGATCGCGGAACTGCGGCGGATCGAAGCCGACCGCCGATCGATCAAGCCGACGATGACGCGGCCGGCCTGATCGGCGCGACCGGCTTCTTGCTGCGGGCATTCTCACGGCGCTACCGCGAGGGCGGCCCCGAATCGACTCAATGCGACGGGGAGTTTTTTCGGAAAAGTCGCGCTCAATCTCGAAATCGCAACAATCGCACATGCATCGAAGTCTTCGTTGACACCGCTTTCCAGTTTTGTTACGATTTCGTAATAATTGCTCTACAGCAAAATCCAAGTTATCGGACCGCGAGGCTGCTATGACCCTGGGACCATGTCGCGTGTCGGCACTGATCTTGTTGTTGGTAGCGCCCATTCATGCGGACGAGCCTGCTAAAGACAAGAAAGACGCTCAATCGGCGATTGAACCGCGTTCCGGTCCGGGCGCGGGTCAGAAATTCCTCGAGAGGTTTGTCGGCGAGTGGGATTTAGCCAAGTCGTTTCATCCGCGATCGGGAGATCCCGTCCGGCAAAAAGGGGACTGCAAGCAGTCGATGATCCACGACGGGCGATTTCTCAAGTCGGAGTTCACATTTGTCAGTGGCGATGCGAAGACAACCGGCACGGGCATCGTCGGCTTTGACACACCGACCGGCTTGTTCACGAGCGTGTGGACCGACTCGCGCTCCACGCGCATGTCGCTGCGGCAAAGCAAAGAGAAGTTCAACGGCGAGGAAATCGTACTGTTCAGCCAAGGTCTCGGCGAGGGAGCGAAGGAAGCCCGGCAATCGCGGACGGTGACGCGATTGGAGGACAACGGCAACCGAATCGTGCATCGTCAGTACGGTTTGAACGCCGACGGCAAGGAGCGGCTCGTCCTGGAATTGTTGCTGACCCGCAAATGGCGCGGCCACGAGTGAATGGTCGAAAAACAACTTCTTTGTCCTTTGCTTTCATTCGGAGAAGCTGCCATGTTGAGATTCCGGAAACAAGCGACTGGATTCACCCTGATCGAATTGCTGGTGGTGATCGCGATCATCGCCGTTCTGATCGGCTTGTTGTTGCCGGCGGTGCAAAAAGTCCGCGAAGCGGCCGCGCGAATCCATTGCCAGAACAATCTGAAGCAAATGATGCTCGCCTGTCACAACCACGAGAGTTCCTTCAAGAAGTTTCCGCCCAATGGCGTTTACCCCGTCGGCGCCACGTCTCCGGATTCGTATTCGATTCACGCCCGCATTTTGCCTTACATCGAACAGTCGAACCTCTACGCTCTCGTCGATCTCAATGCGTCCGCCATCAGTCAGCCAACGGTCGTCGCTCAGCGGATCGCCATTTACATGTGCCCGGCCGAGGTAAACGATGTCGCGAGGACTTCGGTTCCGGTGCGCTATCCCATGACGTACGGCGCGAACGTCGGCACCTGGTTCGTGTACGATCCGAACACGGGAACGGGCGGCGAGGGCGCTTTTCCCATGAATCGCGGATTGCGCGCCGCCGATTTTCTCGACGGCATGAGCAACACCATCGGTTTCGCCGAGGTCAAGGCGTACGGTAACTATCTGCTCGGTACGGGAATGCCGAACGTACTCAATGCCCCGATTCCGAACACTCCCGCCGACGTGTTGGCGTTTGGCGGCTCACTGAAGACCAATATTACGCACACCGGTTGGACCGAGGGCCAGACCTTTCAAACCGGTGTGACCTTCGTCCTGACGCCCAACACGGAGGTGCTCTACACCAACGCAACAGGCACTTACGATGTGGACTACGTTTCCAGCCGCGACGGTTCGTCCGCCACGCGTTATTCGTACGCCGCCATGACCTCGCGAAGCTACCACGCCAGCGGCATTGTCAATACCGCTTTGATGGACGGCTCGGTTCGATCGGTGGCCAAAGACATCAGCTTGACGACCTGGCGGGCGCTCGGCACGCGCCGCGGCAGTGAAATCGTCGGGGATTTCTAACGGTGCTCGTTTCGCCGGGAGATTAGTTGCAAGACCCGCGTGTCGAGACGAATCGACCCGCGGAGTTCATTCCCCGGTTCGGGTAGTGGGTCAGTTTGTTGTGTGGGGCTGGTTTGTGGTGCAGGCGTCCCGCCCAATGGCACTTACTTTGGCGGCTCAGTTGTTTTTGGGCGGGAGCGTTCGGGGAATTTTCGCCTGCGTGCGATCACGGTGCGCGGGTACGAGCGGTTGGGTCGCTTCGGGAGTTTTCTTTGCGCCGCTCCTCGCAACACCCATTCGAATCGCTCCCGCCATTCCTCGG
>JBGQCZ010000412.1:0-5484 GCA_041495645.1 Gemmataceae bacterium
CCGGACCAAATCGCACAATCGTTCGTCGCATGGCAGTCTCGTCGTTTGAGAAACCCGGTTCCCCGCCTCATATCTAGAATAACTTTGTCCGGTGTAAAATGCCAATCCCATTTGGCGATAATACCGTGAATTTAGACGACCCGGAGCGGGCTTTCGATTGCGTCTTCCCGTGTTTCAGCTCTGACTGCTTGCTCTTGATTGGCACGGTCGGTACCATGCCTTCACTCCCTGGACTTGTCACTAAGAGGAACTCTCCATGACTGCCACCGCGATGAAACGGCCGCCGGCGCCCCCAATTCGCCAAACCAAGCTCTTGATTGATGGTCAATGGGTCGATCCGGTTGACGGCAAATCGTTCGAAACGGTCAATCCCGCGACGGGTGAGACGATCGCCAGAGTCGCGGAGGGCAACGCGAAGGACGTGGATAAGGCCGTTAAGGCGGCCCGCCGCGCGTTGGAGAGCGGACCGTGGGGCAAAATGGACGCCGTGGAACGCGGCCAGTTGCTGTTCAAACTCGCGGATTTGGTCGAAAAGAACGCCGGTGAACTGGCAGCGCTTGAATCACTCAACTGCGGCAAGACAATCACCGACTCGGTCGGAGACATGGCGGGTACCGCCAACACGCTTCGTTACTACGCCGGTTGGGCCGACAAGATCGAAGGAAAGACCGTCCCCGTGCGCGGCAGTTTCTTGAGCTACACCCTTCGCCAGCCCGTCGGTGTCGTAGGCCAAATCATCCCCTGGAATTTTCCGTTGTTAATGCTGGCTTGGAAGTGGGGCCCCGCACTCGCTTGCGGCAATACCATCGTGATGAAACCCGCCGAACAGACCCCTTTGACCGCGTTGCGGATCGGTGAGCTGGCTCTTGAAGCCGGCTTCCCCCCCGGCGTCGTCAACCTCATTAACGGGTTCGGGGAAACCGCCGGCGACGCTTTGGTCGTTCATCCGGATGTGGACAAGATCGCGTTTACGGGCCATGTCGACACGGCCAAGATCATCCAAAAGCGCGCTGCCGACACCCTGAAGCGCACGACGTTCGAACTTGGCGGCAAATCGCCCAACGTGATCTTCGCCGACGCGGACATGCAACAGGCCGTCGACGGCGCGTTTCACGCCATCTATTTTCATTGCGGTCAATGCTGCACGGCGGGCAGCCGTCTGTTCGTCGAAGAGAAAATTCACAAAGAATTTGTGGAGCGACTGGTGGCGAAAGCCAAACAGCGAAAGCTCGGCGATCAGCTCGACCCGGCCACGGAGCAGGGACCGCAAGTGTCAAAGGAACAACAGGACAAAGTGCTGGGGTACTGTGAAGTCGGTCAGAAAGAAGGCGCGAAGTTGGTGCTCGGCGGCAAGCGCTGGGGCGACAAGGGTTACTACGTCGAGCCCACGGTTTTCGACAATGTTCGCGACGAGATGTCGATCGCCAAAGACGAGATCTTCGGCCCGGTCGTCAGCATTCTGCCGTTCAAGGGTTTTGACGAGGTCGTGGACCGGGCCAACAGGACCTTCTACGGACTGGCCGCGGCAATCTTCACCAAGAACATCGATAAGGCGCATCTCTACGCCAAGGCGGTCAAAGCCGGCACGGTGTGGGTGAACTGTTATCACATTGTGGATACGACCACGCCGTTCGGCGGTTTCAAGATGTCGGGCCAGGGCCGCGAGAACGGTGAAGCCGCGTTGGATCACTATACCGAAACCAAAACCGTGACAGTGAAATTGGGTTAATGCAGACCCCCCCGGGATAGCGTCCCGGGGAGTTCTGGAGGTGCCCATGTCGGTCCGCTTGTCGGTAGTGAGCGGCCCGCACCGGGGGCGGGTCTTCGACTTCGACGGCCACGATGTATTCCTCGTGGGCCGATCGGAGAAAGCCCATTTTCAATTGGCCGATAAGTTCTTTTCTCGCATTCATTTCTTGGTCGAAGTCAATCCGCCCTGGTGCCGTTTGTCCGATTTGGGCAGTCACAATGGCACCTTTGTCAACGGTCGCCGCGTCACCCATGCAACTCTGCTCAACGGAGATGAGATCAAGGCAGGGCATACGGTTCTGCGCGTTGATCACGTGGCGGCCAAGGTCGATTTCGATCCGTCCGAGCTTACTGCAAATATCGATACAGGCGCGGTGTTGAGAACTCCCGGGCCGATCCAATCGGAGCCCAAAGCCATCGGCATCCCCGAGTATCGTTACCTTCGCGAATTAGGCCGCGGATGCATGGGCCGCGTCTTCCTCGCGGAGCGCGAGGAAGACGGCAAGCGCCTGGCGATCAAGACCGTGTTGCCGGCCGCTCAAAACGACCCGCATCTGATCAAACGGTTCCTGCGCCATGCGGAAATCCTGGGCGAACTGCAGCATCCGAACATCATCGAGTTTTTTGAGATCGGCGAATTTGACGACATGCTGTATTTTGTCATGGAACATGCCGACGGCTTGGACTTGCGACGAATTCTTGAAACGCGCGGACCATTGGAAATCAAAATCGCGGTGCGCCTTGCCGGTCAGGTTCTCGATGGCTTGGCGCATGCCCATGAGGCCGGCTTTGTTCACCGATTCATCAAGCCCTCGAACATTGTGCTAGCCCAGGATGGTCAGAAGCGAACGGCGAAGATAACAGACTTTGGCTTGGCTAATTTCTACTACGCCTCGCAGATCAGCGGCCTCACGTTAATGGGCGAAGGGGGGGTCAGTCTCGACTACATGGCGCCGGAGCAAATCACGCATTACCGTGGGGCTGCGCCTGCGGCCGATCAGTACAGCGCGGCCGCGATGCTCTACCACGCCATCGCCGGCCGTCCGCCTTATGAGCCCGCGCCAATTCCCGGCGCCATGATCCTGAAAATCCTGGAAGAAAACCCAACGCCGATCCGCGATAGGCAACCTGATGTGCCTGCGGCGCTTGCCGAAGTCATTCACCGGGCACTCAAGAAAGACCCGGTCAATCGATTTCCGACCGTCGAGGAATTTCGGCAAGCGCTGCTCCCATTCGCGCGATCCAGCCACGCTTGACGATCACCGACGGCCGCGCAGATTTTTCCTCGAACGGAATTGAGGAACTTGTAGAACAACATCGACGTTGCTCGTTCGGTTTCAGGCGGCCAACCCACCGCAACTATCCCACCGTTCATCGAGGTCTTGTCATCGTGATCAACAATTTTCGCTTCAACTTACCCGGACTTTGCGTTCTTGCTTTCACGACCCTCGTTTACGCCGACAACTGGCCGCAATGGCGTGGTCCGACCTTCGACGGCATTTGCCACGAAAAGAACATTCCCGCCGAATGGGGGCCCGACAAGAACATCGTCTGGAAGCTCGATCTGCCGGGCGTTGGCTGCTCCACGCCGGCCATCTGGGACGATCGGATATTTCTGACTAGCGAGGATGGCTCGGACATCGTTCTGATGTGCGTGAGCACGCAGGGTAAGCAGTTGTGGAAGCACAAGATCGGGTCCGCCACTCGACGGGCACGCGGCGACGAGGGCTGTGGCGCGTCCGCCTCGCCTTGTACCGACGGAAAGCATGTCTGGGCCTTTGCTGGAAGCGGCGAATTCGTTTGTTATGATTTCGATGGGAAAGAGGTCTGGAGTTTCAACGTTCAACAGCGTTACGGTCGCTTCAACATTGCCTATGGCATGCACTCGACGCCAACGCTTTTCGGCGACCACATCTACATGCAGACGTTGCACACGGCAGGCCAATGGGTTTTTGCGGTCGAAAAAGCAACGGGTAAGGAAGTTTGGAAGATCAACCGCGAAACCGACACGCCCAACAATTGGGAATCGCCGCACGGCTATGCATCCACGATGTTGTGGAAAAAGGGCGGCGACGGGTATCTAATCGTGCACGGCAACGACTACACGACGGCGCACAAGCTCACCGACGGGTCGGAGATCTGGCGCGTGGGCGATTTGAACCCAAACCGAAGCGGGCAGTGGCGCTTTGTTTCTTGTCCCGCCGTGTCCGATGAAGTCATTGTCATCCCCACTTGCAAGAACGGCCCGACCGTGGCCATTCGCCCTGACGTGACTGGAACGATCAAGGCGGGAGGGCAGGGCGAGATTTGGCGATTAAAGACTACAACGGACGTGCCGACTCCATTGATTCACGACGGGTTGTTCTACATGTGCCGAGCCGACGGCCAGTTTATCTGCTTAGACTCAAAAACCGGCAAGGAACTCTACAGCGATCGTGGATACAACGGGCGCTATCGGGGTTCGCCGATCTGGGCAGACGGCAAGATTTACCTGACGGCCCGCGACGGGACCTTCCGCGTCCTTCAGGCGGGCGCGAAATTCAAAGAACTGGCAAAGAACAAACTTCCGGACGAGTTCGCCGCGACGCCGGCAATCTCGAATGGGCGGATTTATTTGCGTGGATTTAAGACGCTCTACGCAGTCGGCACCAAATAACGCATCGAACTTCGCATGCCGCCGGATCATTCCGGCGGTTTTTTTTCGTCCTCATCCAAAATGCGCAACAGCGGTTCGAGCGCCGTTTTGTAGTGCTTCCAGCGCTGCACCGAGCGCGAGTACATCGGTTGGCGAACCTGCGCGACGCTCGCCGTGCGCACTAAGCGCTCGGTCTTGTGGAATTCGAGGCATGCCGGGTCCCACTGCAAGCCCAGCCAGTCGATCAACCGTCGGCTCTGGCCTTCTTGATCCGCAACCAATTGTTCGTAGTCGATCTCAAGAACCTGGGCCGGCAACACCTTGCGCCAATGCGACATCAGCCGCTGGTATTCCAGGATGCGATGGGCAATCGTTTCGAGATCGTTGGCCCAGCGGATTTGCAAAAAGTTCGTCATCCAGCATGACAGGGCCACGTCGCGAACATCGCGGCGGCAATGTATGTAGCGTGCCTTCGGCAGCGTCGTGGCCAGCCATCCCAGGTTCTGGTAGTTATCCGGCATTTTGTCGACCACTCGTTCCGCCGCGCCGCGCGACAGGTTCCGCAACTGGTCGAGGTGCCATTCGCCGCAGCGACGGACTGCCTCCGGCGTCAACAATTCCGGTTCTATTTGTGACAGATCCGACAACCCGAGTGCGCCCGGCAATTGGAGCAACGATTGGTGCGCAAGGCGCCGCTCGCCCGCCCCGTGCACGCGCGGATGACTGGCCAGGATCTGTTCGACCAGTGTCGTGCCCGAACGCGGCATGCCCACCACGAACACGGGGAGTTCGCTTGGATGACCGAATCCGCGCACCTTCGCGAAAAACTCCGGCGAATAGAGCCGGATTATCGCGTCGACGCGGGTCGTTTGAGCGCTGGGATTGTATCGCTGGTCGCGGGATTCGCGATGGCGTTTGTGCAAGGCATTTGCTCGCGCAAGATGTTCTGCGGCACGCGTGAATTCGCCGCGGCCGTCGCACACGTGGGCGAGGCCAAAATGCAATTCACCCAGATCGTGATCGGAAGCGGGGTGCTGCAACGCTGCTTCAAGCAAGACTTGATCCGTCGGCGGGAGTTTCCCGCGCAGCGTCATCGCCAG
>JBGQCZ010000413.1:0-5477 GCA_041495645.1 Gemmataceae bacterium
CCCGTTTTATCTGCTGGCCGATTCCGCTATGGGGCCAAAAAAGATACTCACCGCGGAGGGCGCAGTGGGCGCGGATAAGACAAAAACCAAGACAAATTCTTTGCATTTCTCCGCGCCCTCTGCGCCCTCCGCGGTGAGTATCTTTTTTCGCCCCATAGCTGAATCGGCCAGCAGATAATACGGGAAGCGGGCGGACATCAGGCGGGTGCGGGCCAGGGCCAACGCCACGCGCGATGTGTCGATGGTGATCCAGCGCCGGCCCCATTGCTCCGCCACGTACGCCGTCGTTCCCGATCCGCACGTCGGGTCGAGGACGAGGTCGCCGGGGTCGGTGGTCATCAGGAGGCAACGCTGTGCAATTTTAATCCCTGTCTGAACGACGTAGATCTTCGACTCAGTAAAGCTACCTGTGCCTGTGTCAGTCCATAAGTTTCCAACTTCTTGCGCTGGAAAGTCGTCGAGAAATCGCCGATATGCGAGAAAGGCTCCTGATTGCACGACACGCCTAGCGGCAATGAGCTTTTTCATCCCGTCAGGTCCTGTTTTCCAGTACCCTTTGCCAGGACCAAAAACCTTACCTTCGAACTCGACCGGAAAATCGCCGGGCGGCCGTTGGGATGTAATGTTGTCAATTCGAAAGACTCGCGCGCCTCCGGGGATCAGCCCAGGATTCGAGCGTTCATCAGACGTCATACGTCTGGTCGTGCCATCTTTTAGGTCGAGCCATTTGTAAACACCCGCTGCGTCCGTTTCTAGTGACTTGTTAATCAGAACCCTTCGAAACTTGGTTTGCTTTCGATCCTTGGAATACCAAAGAAGGTAGTCGCAAAGGCCACCTAGCATCTCGGAAGTTTGGCCGGCGGTCTTGGAAATCGTTACGAGCGAACAACAATTCTCACTCCCAAACACTTCGTCCATCAGATTGCGCACCAAATGCACATTCTCATCGCCGATTTGCACGAAGATGCTGCCGCTTTCGGTAAGCAGGTCGCGGGCGGCGGTGAGGCGGTCGCGCAGGTAGGTGAGGTAGCTGTGGATGCCGAGTTCCCAGGTGTCGCGGAAGGCCTTGATTTGCTCGGGCTGGCGGGTGAGGTCTTCGGCCTTGGCGTCCTTGACGTCGCGCTTGCGGGTGCTGACCTGCCAGTTCGAGCCGAACTTGATGCCGTAGGGCGGATCGAAGTAAATGCACTGTACCTTGCCCTTGAGCCGCTCCTTCTCGGCGAGGCTGGTCATGACCAGCAGCGAGTCGCCGAGGATGAGGCGGTTGGTCCAGTGCTGATCGTGCTGATAGAATTCGAGCTTTTTCTGGAAGTCGTCGAGGCCGTTGAAGTCGGCGAAGAGATTGGGTAGCGGCGCGGCGTCGGCGGCTCGCCGTTTCACTTCGTCGACGATGGCCCGCGGGTGAATCTTCTCCTGCACGTAAATGGGCACGGCCGGCACTTCGAGCGGGTGGGCGTCCTGCTGGTCCTTGCCCTTCCACACGAGTTGCGGATCGAGCGAGGGATCACGCGGGTAAAGAACTTTCTTGACCTTGGCGGCCTGAGCAAACCCGGCCAGCTCGCGCGTGGGGATGTTCGTGCGCGCATCGCCGACATGCTTGATGGCCTCGACTGAGACTTTCTTTTTGGGCATTGTTGGTCCAAATTCATTTACCGCAGAGGGCGCAGAGGGCGCAGAGAAAAGCAAAACAAATCAATTCAATTCAATTGCATTTCTCTGCGCCCTCCGCGCCCTCTGCGGTGAATTCTTTGCGGTGGCTCCAATTCATTTACCGCAGAGGGCGCAGAGAGCGCAGAGAAAGACAAATCAATTCAATTGCATTTGCATTTCTCCGCGCCCTCCGCGCCCTCTGCGGTAAATTCTTCTGCGGTGAATCAGTCAGGGAACTCGCGTACCACACGCTTGATTCCATCCACCAGGCGCAACACATTGAAATTCATCAGCAAGCCCAAATGCAGTTTCGTCAAACGCAGGTAAGTCATCAGCTGTGCATCGTGAATTCGTGCCAATTGCTCCACGGCCTTCAATTCAAGTATCAGTACTTCGTTCACAAGCAAGTCAATCCAAAAGCCCGCATCGACATGCACACCACGATAGATAACCGGCAATTTCACTTGCCGCTGCACCCGAAATCCGCGATCCAACAGCTCGAATTCCAAGCACGCCTCGTAGGCCGATTCCAACAGGCCCGGACCAAGTTCGCGATGCACGGCAATCGCGGCGCCGATGACAGCTTCCGAGAGACGATTCAGCTCTTCTTTCATTGGTTCTCCAATTCATTCACCGCAGAGGGCGCAGAGAGCGCAGAGAAATACAAATCAATTCAATTGCATTTCTCTGCGCCCTCCGCGCCCTCTGCGGTGAATTCTCTGATTTTCTGCATGGTCTTGTGCAGGTTGGACCCGTCGATTTCCAGGAATCCCCAGCGCCCAAATGTCCCCAGGTTGTTCACTGCCGGGATCCACATGGTTTTCGCCGTCTGCACCTTGGCCGCTTTTTCCTTCTTCTTCTCGCCCGACACTTCCAGGATCATGTGCAGAAGATCGTCCATCCCGTGCCCGTCGTCGAGCTTCACAATCAAGTCGGGGTAGTAGTTTCCCGGCCGGCCTTCGTGCGTGTAGGGGACGCGGAAACCGAGACTCTGGTTCTTCACGTAGGCCTTCACCTCGGGCATGTTCTCCAGCTTCTCACAGACGATAGTTTCCCAGCCGCTGTCCTCGGGCACCAGATTCAGGTGGCAGACTTCGGGCTTTGTCTGCCAGACCGATTTCACCGTGTCGTAGGCGACATCGACCGTGGAGCCGCGAAAATCGGTCTCGGGCAACACGGCCCGCAACAACTGCTCGCCGCCCGAACTGGCAATGATCGCTGATTTGATCTTTTCGCTAATCTCGTTGGCCTTCTGCACGAACAGCAATAACCCCGGAAATGTCTCGTCGCCATAATCGACGTTGGGCGAGTCGCCTTCCGGATCGCCGAGCCAATTACGCACGATGGCCAGCAGTTGCGGAAACAGCCAGGGCCGATCGCCGAAATGATGCTGCTGCAAGTGCGTGGCCAAACGGAAGGCGATGGTTTGCGGGCGGACGCCCTTCAAGTGATCGAGGTTCAGAATAACGGTTTCGCCGATGATGGCCGCATTCTCGATCCGGTTGGGGATGTCTTGCGTGGTGAGCACGACACGATGCGTCGAGTCGAACTTGGCCGACAGGCTTTCGGGCGGAACGTCGTAGCGATAGCCCATGACGCGCGGATAATTCACTTCGAGCCACGGCCGCGTCACCAGGCGTTCCGGAATCGCCCGCACCTGGCTGCCCACCCGTGGCGTGGGCTTCGCTCGCTCCGTCGGAACACCGGCGCAGGGAATGAACGAAAAGGGCACACCATACACGTCGGCGTATTCCGGCGTGAACATGCCGTCGTCGTTGGCGGCGTAGCTGGTGCGCCGCAAGCCGCGGCCCACCACCTGCTCGCACAGCAACTGCGTGCCAAAGGCGCGGACGCCGAGAATGTGCGAGACGGTATTGGCGTCCCAGCCTTCGGTCAGCATCGACACCGACACGACGCAGCGAATATGCTCGCCGAGTCGTCCTTTCTTGCCGACCGTGTTCAGCACTTCGCGCATCAGGTCTTCGTCGGAAATGTCTTCAATCGCCCGGCCGGGAAAGCGCCGGCGATAATCGTCCTTGAAGTCCTCTATTAAGTGAGAGGACAATTTCTTGAAATCGGCGGTCATTCCCTCTTCCGATTCAAGCTCTTCGCTGTTGACCAGGATCGTGTTGGGCTGCGGCGTCCAGCGCTGGCTCTGCACGTTGCTGAACAAGTCGAGCTTGCCCGGCGCGACAATGGGCGAGCCGTCCGGATGGTTGTGCTCCGTTTCACGCCCGGCGATGTATTCGAAGATCAATTTGCTGACAACGATGTTGTTGCAGACGACGATGAACACGGGCGGGGTTTGGCCGTTGGCCTTCCCCTCCTCGTCGGCGTCCCAATCCTCGAACTTCGCCTTGTAATGTCCGTACAGGCTTTCGAGCGCGCCTTGCAATTCTTGCGGCAGCACGGGCACCGCCGGCGCATCGCCGGCGCTGCGGCCTTTCTTGGGCAGGCCGTCGCGAATGTGGACCCACAAGTTGCGGTACTTCGGATAGCCGTCCGGCCCGACCATGGCGTTGTCGGAGATGGGCACACGCGGAATCTTGACGATCCCGCTCTCGATGGCGTCGATGAGCGAAAAGTCGGAAACAACCCAGGGGAACAGCGTGCCTTCGGGGTAGCCCGATCCCTTCAAATAGAATGGCGTGGCGGACATGTCGTAAACAGCCTTCACGCCGATCTTGTTGTGAACGGCTTCGAGGCCCGTGAGCCAGAGACGGGCTTCCTCGTCGCGGGCCTTTGCTTCGTTCTTTTCCTCAACCGTGAATTTCTCTTTGACCTCGGCGGGCCGGCCGCGATAGCAATGGTGCGCTTCATCGTTGATGACGAGGATTTCGCGCTGAGTCCCAAGTTCGCGGCAGACGCGGCGGACCATTTCGTCGGCGGTTTCGGTGAAGGCGCCCGGACTATTCGCGGTCAGAATGCGCTTGGTCAATCCGCCGGCATCGCCTTTCTCCTTGTGTTTGAAAGCGTGAAAGTTGGTGATGACGATTTTGGCCGTGCCGATTTCCGAGCGCAACTCGGCCGGCAGCACGTCGAGTTCGCGGTAGTAGTTGTTCGGGTCGGAAGGCATGAGCACGCGCAGGCGATCGCGAATGGTGATGCCGGGCGAGACGATCAGGAACGAATCGGCGAAGCGGGCGTCGTGCGGATTGCGCCGCTTGTTCAGCGTCTGCCAGGCGATCAGCATGGCCATGACGACGGTCTTACCCGATCCGGTCGCCATCTTGCAGGCCATGCGAAACAGCTCGGTGCCGGCGTCGTTGGCCGCTTGGCGCAAATGCTCTTCGATCCAGGTCTTCCCGTACTTGGTCTGCTTGGCGACCTCGGTGATGAAGATGAGCGTTTCGAGCGCTTCGATCTGGCAAAAGAAAAGGCGGCGATAACGGTCGCTGCCGGTCCAATGTTCGAGCAGCGTGCGGGTGATCGCGGTGACGTCGGGCCAACCTTGTTTGCGCCAAAGATCAACGTCGCCGCGAATCCGATTGACGTGATCGCTCTCCGCTCTTTTCTCTTCGGCAAGCAACGGGTCGAAGAGGCTCTTGCTCTTTTTCTTCGGCGTGGGCACCGGCAGGAAATAGCTGCTCTTTCGCCGCCCATTGACGATGTCATCGGTGATGCGGTCGTTCTCATCGAAGCGATAATGGCGTTTCGGCTCGGCGAAGGGCGAGTTGATGATCGGGTTGTCGATGAGAACTGGGGGCACGGGGCGAGTTCCTCTTATTCACCGCGGAGGGCGCGAAGGGCACAGAGAAGACAATCCTATGGCATTTCTCCGCGCCCTCCGCGGTCAATTCTTTCGTTTCACCGCAGAGGGCGCGGAG
>JBGQCZ010000414.1:0-5474 GCA_041495645.1 Gemmataceae bacterium
AGGCTAAAGCCTGCGGCTACTCGTGGAAACGACACTCTGGAGCGAGCAACCGGCACTTTCGCCAGAGTCGGCAGACTCGCGGCAAACCGGACGCGTCCCCACGAAAGTTCAGCTGACGCCAAAATGGGTGCTTGCGGGCATAACCCATGAGCTGTAACCTTATCTCGCCGGCCTGGAGTACGAACTCGGCCGGTCCGTCGGGGTAGCGGTTGGGCGGTGCTTGTGGGAAGTGTCCGTCCTGCGCTGGGAGCCGCTACCCCGATTTTCTCCTCCGACGCGGCGACGAAACCCCTTTCGTCGCCGCGTTTTTTTCAGGCGAGCGGGAACGGCCAAACGCGCATCCCGGCCTCGCAATGCGCCTTCCACGCTGCTACCATGAGACTGTCCACGCGAAGAATACCAAGCCGCTCGCAAGGTTTCGGAGGTCGTCGAATGAGTGCTGTCGTCGAGGCCCCGCGTGATTTTGTCGAGTCGTTGGCGGAACTCAAATTTCCGCCGAAGACCGACGCGTTGCTGCAAGAGTTGATGGACCGCAATACCGAGGGCCAACTTTCGTCCAATGAGCTTAACGAACTTGAGGCCTTGGTCGAGTTGAGCGAAACCATGTCCTTGTATCGTGCCCGCGCGCTGCAATTGCTGGACCGCAACCCGTGACCGAATCATCCTGGGCCGAAATCGTGCGGCTGGTTGAGGCCCGGGCCGGCGGCTGCTGTGAATACTGCCGCATGCATCAGGATTTGCAGGGCGCCACTTTTCACGTCGAACACATCATCCCCTCCTCGGCGAAAGGAAGCGACAATCCCGACAATCTGGCCTGGGCCGGTTGCGACTTGCACAAATCCAATCGTCAACAGCTTCCAGATCCCGAGACCGGAGCGGCCGTTCCGCTCTTCAACCCGCGCCAACATGTCTGGTCCGATCATCTTCATTGGAACGGTCACTTGCTGGTTGGCCGCACTCCGATCGGTCGCGCGCTCGTTGCCGCCTTCGATCTGAACAGCACGCGCCGCCAACGCATCCGCCAAGCCGAAGAATCGTTCGACCTGGTCCCGCCCGATGCCGAACAGGAATAAGAATCGCCTCGTCGTACCATGTACTCCGTCCTGTGTACTCGGCCTTTTCGTACGCAGACACGCGAAATCTTTGAACTCATCCAATCGCTGACGCCAAGCAAGAAAGCCAGCATCGAGTAGAATTCACCCGCACCAATCAACCGTCACGGCGCTCGATGCTCCGCGCTCTTACCCCATTTTGGCATGGTCAGGAGACCATGCCACAACGGGGTGCCTTTAGTCCTCGCGCAAACGCTGCCTTCGGATAATCGTTTGGATTATTAATACATCTTTGAGTCAGACATCGCCCCCCGCGGCGACGTCAATGAGTCCGGGATCAGAACATGCCGATGCCGTCCACAATTCGGTTGCTTACCGCCGCACTCGCTGTCTGTCTGAGCGGAGTCGCCATGGCAGACGAACTCCGTCTCGAATTCGTTCTGCAATCGGGACATGACCATTCTGTCGGCAACGTCGCCATTAGCGGTGACGGCAGATATCTGATTACCGGATCATTAGACCATTCAGTGATCTTGTGGGAGTTAGCGACTGGGCGGAAACTCAGAGAGTTTCGGGCTGGATCTGATTGGATTGAGTGTGCGGCTGTAACCAGCGACGGCATGAAGGTTGTCACTGGCTTAGGTGACGGAACGGCGATCCTATGGGACTCAGCGACTGGAAAGCAACTTCAGATCTTTCGAGGGCACTCGTTTTTCGTCAGTAGTGTTGCAATTACTGGGGACGGAAAATACGTGGTTACCGGGGCGTTGGACCAGAAGGCAATTCTCTGGGAGTCGAGTTCGGGCAAGAAACTTCAAGTGTTTGAAGGGCATGTCGAAAACATCTGGTCCGTCGCTGTGAGCAGCGACGGACAACGGGCGGCTACTGGCTCGGTCGACAAGACCGCGATTCTTTGGGATTGCGCTACAGGCAAAAAACTGCGAGTGTTTCAGGGACATTCTGATTCCGTGTATGTGGCGCTTAGCAGCGATGGTAAGCTTCTTGCAACGTCGGCCCGCGAGGGAAGCGCGATTCTTTGGGAAACGACCAGTGGCAAGAAGATTCAACAACTCGGGAAGGATTCCTCGACCAGTCTAAGCATCGCACTGAGCGCCGACGGCAAACAATTGGTCACAGGTTCGGCTGATGGAACCGCGTTCTTGTGGGAAACTGCCACCGGAAAGGAGATTAGGACTTACCAGGGGCACCGCGAGTTTGAGTCTGTTTTGGGAGTGGCGCTCAACCCAGACGGCAAGTATCTGGTGACCGGATCCAGCGACGCCACTGCCATTCTCTGGGATGTGGCGACTGGAAAAAAAACCCGAACTTTCAAGAGCTACACCGGTTGGGTCAATGGCGCGAAGTTGGACCGCGACGACAAAATGCTCCTAGTTGCGTCGGCAGACGGAACCGTGATGCTATGGGCGCTCGAAACCGGCAAGAACTTGCAAACTGTTTTTGACCGCACGGACTATTTCATCGGCGCGGGGCTGAGCGGCGACGGCAGGCAGATCCTGACCGCGTCAATTTACGGAGCCATGAACCTGTGGGAATCGACATCGGGCAAGAAGATTCGTACGTTTGAGCAGCACAAGCCGGGAACATTTGGACCGATGCTAAGCGGCGACGGCAAGTTTGCCGTCACGGCGTCGAAGGATGAGGATGTGACAGTCCTCTGGGACACGACGACAGGGAAAAAACTCCGGACATTTCGAGGAGATTCGAACGAGAGCGTGAGCGTCGCATTCAGCCTAGATGGCAGACGTATTGTTACGGGATCGAAGGATGGAATAGCGACGCTTTGGGATTCAACGACGGGCAAGCAAATCCGGAGAATTGAGGCACACAAGAAAGTCTGTCCTGTCATGGCCATGAGCGACTCGGGCAAGTATCTGGTCACCGCGTCAGCGGACGAAAATGCATTCCTTTGGGAACTTGCTTCGGGCGAGAAACGTCAGTCGTTTCAAGGGTTCAAGAGCTCGATCTGGTGTGTGGCGATTAGCCGCGACGACAGCAAGATTGTCACCAGCTCTCGCTACGGATCGGTAATTCTGTGGGACGCAAAATCGGGGAAGCAACTCCAGTCCTTCAACGGTCACACCGATACTGCCGTGGAAGTTAGACTGAGCGGCGATGGCAAACGGTTACTAACTGCGTCTCTCGACGGCACGACTCGGATATGGGAAACGGCGACAGGCAAGGAGCGTTGCCGAATTCACATTCTCGATTGGGGAAAGGAATGGCTGATCGTCACGCCCGAGGGCCTATTCGATGGCTCTGAAGGCGCTTGGCGGTTCGTGGCCTATCGTGTCGCAGACAGCTTGAAGCTACTCGATGACAACGCCACCTTGAAGCGGTTCTACCGCCCGGGGCTGTTGGCCGATGTTTGGAAGCGCGGACAGTAGGCCACGAACGGCAGCCAGCTTGACATCCGCACTTAGGGCATAGGCTCGTTTGCAGGAACTGCATGCAATTCGTTATGCGACCTTGAAGTGATACGCCTTTTCCTGTTTGAGCGTCTCGGAGGCGTAGTCCCAGCAGGCGAGCAAGTCTTCACGCGCAAGGCCGGGATAGTTGCGGAGGATTTCCGATTCGGACCAGCTCTGCGCCAACAAGCCGAGCAAGAAATCGACGCTCAACCGCGTACCTTTGACAACCGGTTTGCCGACCAGGATGTCCGGATCAATGACAATTCGATCGTGAGTGTTCATGGGGATCTCCTCGTGCTCAGTCTAATGACACGAGGCGACTGGCGAAAGTTCAAATCGCTCTGAATCCACGGGGACAAGCCCCGTGGCTCGCTTTTAAGGACAGCCCGTCGCTCGCTGTTTGCGGCACCTCTGCTGACATGGCAATCGGTTTGATGCCCAGCGTAAACTGCAAGGACCATTTTGGCCCGGCGCTGTTGGTGCGCTAATTTCGGGAGGCAATCATGATCAAGTCGATTTCATTGCTGTTGGCCGGCGCGGTCGCCAGCGCCTGCAATCCAACTGCTGAATCAACTCGTGGTCAAACTGACAACCAAACTCACCACCCAACGCACTACCCAACTGCCAACCCAACGCACCACCCAACTGCCAACTCAGCGCACCACTCAACCACTTTCTCCACAAAGTTTTTGAGAGCGTCGAGGGCGGGTGGGAACCGGAGTCAAGCCAAGGAGTTGCGTCAAGAATATCGAACCGGCGCACAAGGCGAAAAGTTTGGTTTAGTTTGGTTCTCGGTTTGTTTCCCGTCACGCCAGCGAGTGCAAGGCCCGGTAGAATGGGACGAACAATCGTGGGAGCCGAGCATGTTCGAGCGGATCCGTCACTGGTGGGCGCGGCAGCGCGAACAGACCGACGCCGAGTATGAAGCCCGCCTCGCGGAATTGCGCAGCCACAGCCCAGTGCCGGTGTTTTGGCTGTTCGGCAAGACCCAGAGCGGCAAGACCTCGGTGGTCCGCTGCCTCACCGGCGCGAACGACGCGGAGATCGGCACCGGCTTTCAGGCTTGCACGCGTTTCTCCCGCCATTACGACTTTCCCAACGCCGAAACGCCGCTGCTGCGCTTTCTCGACACCCGCGGCGTGGATGAGCCCGGCTACGATCCCACGGCGGACCTCGCTCAATTCGATCCGTCCGCCCACGTCGTGCTGGTGACGGTCAAGGCCCTGGATCACGCCCAGGAAAATGTCCTGCGGCATTTGCGGACGATTCGGCAGGCCCGGCCGTCGCGCCCGATCGTTCTAATTCTCACCTGCCTGCACGAAGCGTATCCGCAGCAGCAGCATGTCGAGTCGTTTCCGTTTCGCCCGCAGCCGGCGCGCGAGCCGATCGCGGCGGCGGAAGGTTTGCCCGCGCATCTGACCGACTTGATGCGCAGCCTTGAGGAACAGCGGCGGCGCTTCGGCGACTCAATCGATTACTTGCTCCCGGTCGATCTGACCCAGCCCGAGGAAGGCTTCGCGACGCAGAACTACGGCGGCGAAGCGCTGCGCGAATTGCTGATGCAGGTTCTGCCGGAAGCCCAGCGGCAGACATTGCGGGTGGTGGAAACCAGCCTGAACGATCTGAAGGAATTGCACGCCCGCAAAGTGTTGCCGACGATCATGGGCAACGCGCTACTGGCCGGGTCGGCGGGCGCGATTCCGGTGCCGTTCGTGAGCTTGTTGCTGTTGCCGCGGATTCAGCGACGAATGATCCAACAGATCGCGGAGCATTACGGCCGGCCGCTGTCCGCCGAGCAGTTTGTCGAAGTCGCCCAACGATTGGGAATCGGTCAGCTTCGCAAGCAAGCGGCGAGAGAATTGCTCAAGATCGTCCCGTATGTAGGGGTAGTGGCCGCGGCATCGAGCGCCGGCGCCACAACGTACGCGCTCGGCAAAGCGTTTTGCCATTACGACGCGGCAACGCAGGCGGGCGATGTTCCCGATGCCGACGA
>JBGQCZ010000415.1:0-5467 GCA_041495645.1 Gemmataceae bacterium
GACGCCAATCCCGCGGTCGCCCGACGGGAAATCTAATTGTCGTTGGCGGGAAATCTAATTGTCGCTAATCACCAGCGAGTTAACGCACAACGCCGAGAGCAGTCGCTCCCGGCGTTTTGCGTTTTTTGGCCTTTTTTCGTAGCGTTTTGGCGATTTGCGCCGGCGGTGTTAATCGGATGGCATTTTCGCGAGAGTGTTACAGTCCCATCGAGTGGAGCGCTCCGCAAACCCAGTTGGGCCGATTCGCGCGCGAAACTCTCGGACTCTCTGTCGGCGGCGATACCGGGCGGTTAACAGCCACCCGCGGGTTAACACTGGCGAAGAGGGCTCTCGGATCATGATTCTGGGATGTCCGAGTCCTTATGTAAATGCTTACCATAACCGCCTCGGCGGGTCGCGCATGAGTTGACGCATGAATTCCTGAATGGGACGGCAATTAATCACAATTTCCAGTCCGCCACGCGAATGAAACTGGCAATCAACCGCAATCATGGATGAGGTGGACAATCATCCGCCCACCGAAGGCCGACTTGAGAGTCCCATTCCTTAAGACACTCCCATATTGTAGTCGGGTTCGCTTGGGCCATTATCCTGCGACCAGTAGCGGTCGAGCTGTGGCGCATCGAACCAGTGCTCTACGAGAGTTTCCGATTTGAACGGCCCATGCATTATGAAGGGGAAGCGCGTATCCGATGTCCTCTGGACTACGTAATGATACGCGTTGCCCGGTGGTTCCTTGGCCATCGGCCTCGGCTCTTGGACGAGGACGTCGAGGCCTGCCACCGCGTTGATTCCGTTCAGGACGCCTGGGGCAATCACGCAACCGCTACTCATGACGGCAAACGTGTCCTGTAGTCGCTGTAGCCCAGGTATCTTGTCCCAGTGCTCCCGCGGGATCTCGTCGATTGTCCACCCGCCGACCAGTTGAAGTCGGTCAAACTGCTCTTGCGTCAGGGGCGTGCGCTTCACGGCCATTGTTTTCTCCCGCGTCACTGCCAGTACGGAGAATCTTCCGGGACCCAATCCTCGATCACCTTCAGTTTGAACTCAGGCCCCTTTCGGTTCAGCTCCAGCAGCCGTGCCAGCGTCACGCCATAGTGAACCCACCGATTGCTGCGCGTTTCCTCATGCGTCCAGCAGTCGCGCAGCGACTCGTAACCGCCGGTTCGCATCTGGGGAGTGTACGCCGCTTGGCCGCCGCCCGGCACATTGTGGGTCGGCCGAAGCAGTTTTGCCATTAAGATGCAACCGTGCCAGACGTAAAGCGCTGTGACGAACGTAGGCTCGGAACCGCCGGGATGTAAGCCGGCCACGGTTATTGCATCTACCAGCGTGACGGCCCGTACCGCGAGCATTGCGGGTGCCACGTCCCGTATCAGTGTGTTCGCGACGAAGTGCTGCTCAACCAGTTCGACAATTGCCACGCCATTCGCCTTTGTCGGGAATGAAGCAGGGAGCTTAACCTGCCGAGCGAACTCGATTTGACGCGCAATATGCAGCAGGTCGATTGTGTTGGAATCTCCGCTCGAAACCGAGTGCCATCCGTGTGCGGCTGCAATGGCCGCTTGTTCGAGTTGTGTTTTTGCGGCAGCGTCCATTTTCTCGGTCTCAATTGAGGATACAATCCGTTTCTGTCTTGACGCCAATCGCTTTTCCGCTTAGCGAATTCCGTGATATTCCGAGGTTGCACTTGCGCTCGGCAGGTCACCCATTCTAGCATGACTCGCAACCCAGGCAACGCAACAGAATCAGAGTGCGGTTTTCGTGACTCCAGACGGACTCCGACTGTTCCGGACGTTTGCATTTTTTTCCTGCGACACTTCGCGCCCCCACCGGGTAGTTAACAGGTAGAGACATCGTTTCCCCGCCAGACAGCCTTCCAGTCGCAAGGCGAAGGTCGCTGTGGGCGGTTCCGTACCCGGAGCCCCCATGCGACCATTCGACCACCTGATCCCAACAGATCCCGACGACTGCCAGCGCGAATTGGCCCGCATTCTGGCCACGGGGCTGCTGCGGCTCCACGGTCATGTGCCGATCCCTGCCGAAGTAGCTACCCCGGACAATTCTCGGAATTCCTCGGCAGATTGCCTTGAGCTTCTCCCCGAAACGAGCGTCACTGGTCCCGACGGGTTAACGGCGCCCGAGAACCAGAGACTTGGAGGAATTACCCAATGAACATGGCTCGACAGATCGCGGCCCTGCAGCGCCTGACGGTGAAGGAGCTGCGGGGCAAGTACGCCGAGGCGTTTGGTGAAGCGACCAACGCCAACAACCGGGACTGGCTCATCAAACGCATCGCCTGGCGCTTGCAGGCCTTGGCCGAGGGCGGGCTTTCGGAGCGGGCCAAGCGCCGGGCCGAGGAATTGGCCAACGACGCGGACCTGCGCGTGCTGCCGCCCAGACCCAGCAAGTCCGCGGCGGCGGACGAACCACATCCGCGCGTGTTGCGATTCAAAACCGACGACCGCCTGCCCGCGCCGGGCACGATCATTACCCGCCGGTACAAGGGCGACACGCTACAGGTCAAGGTGCTGAAGGACGGCTTCGAGTTCGAGGGCCAGGAATACCCGTCGCTCAGCGCCGTGGCCCATGCCGCCACCGGGTCGCACTGCAACGGCTATTTGTTCTTCAAGATGCCGGCGAAGGGAGGCTCGCGGTGACCCATACACCAAAGACTTCCGGCACGTCGCCGGTGGTGCGGTGTGCCATTTACACCCGCAAGAGCACCGAGGAAGGCCTCGAGCAACAGTTCAACACGCTCAACGCGCAGCGCGAATCGGCGGAAGCGTACATCGCCAGTCAGAAGCATGATGGCTGGACCTGCATTCCCGATCATTTCGACGACGGGGGCTACACGGGCGGCAACATGGACCGCCCCGCAATGCAGCGATTGATCGCCGACATCGAAGCCGGCAAGATCGACGCAGTGGTCGTGTACAAAGTCGATCGCTTGTCCCGATCTCTCTTGGACTTCGCTCGACTGATGAGCGTGTTCGAGAAGCATCGGGTCGCGTTCGTTTCCACGACACAACAATTCTCAACTGCGACCAGCATGGGCCGACTGGTACTGAACGTGCTGCTGTCGTTCGCCCAATTCGAGCGCGAGATCATCAGCGAACGCACGCGCGACAAGTTGGCGGCGACGCGCAAGAAGGGTAAATGGATCGGCGGACATCCATTGCTCGGTTACGATCTGGATCGCGAGCGGTCAAAGCTGGTGGTCAACGACGACGAGGCCATCCAGGTGCGGGCCATCTTCGAGTTATACCTCCAGCACCAGTCGCTGTTGCCTGTGGTGCGGGAATTGTACCAGCGCGATTGGCGGTGCAAGACCTGGACGACGAAGGCGGGAAAGGAACGCGGCGGTGCTGAGTTCGACCGGACGAGCCTGCACCGGTTGTTGACCAGTGTGCTCTACACCGGGCAGGTGCCGTACAAGGGGCAGTTGTACCCAGGTGAACACGAAGGGATTGTGGATGCGAAGGTCTTTGAACGTGTGCAGCAGATCCTCAAGGGCAATGCACGCTTTGGCGGCAGCGCGGTGAGGAACAAGCACGGCGCTTTGCTCAAGGGTCTCCTGCATTGCGGTCCGTGCGGTTGTGCGATGACGCCCGGCCATTCCAGCAAGAAAGACGGTCGAAAGTATCGCTACTACACCTGCGTCCAAAGCCAAAAACGCGGCAAGGATGTTTGCCCATCGCGAACCGTACCCGCGGAACAAATCGAGCAATTCGTCATCAACCAGATTCGCAAAGTCGGCCAAAATCCGGCGCTGGTGCGACAGACGTTGATCGAGGCGCGACGGCAATCCGACGCCCGGCTAGTCGAGTTGAACGCGGACCTGCGGCGACTGGAACGCGACCTGGCCCGGTTCCACGCCCAGGTGCGAAATCTGGCCAACCCGGGGCGCGGTGGGGCTGGGGCACGCAGCGCTCCCCAATTAGCGGAATCACAGGAACAGATCGCCAAGGCCGAGCGCCAGATCGATGAGCTTGATGCACAGGTGGCAGTGATTCAGCGCGAACGGATCGACGAGTCGGACGCGGCGGCAACACTGGCGGCGTTCGACCCGCTATGGGAAACCCTGACGCCACGGGAGCGGACTCGGGTGGTGCAACTGCTGGTCGAGCGGGCGGATTACGATGGCTCGCGCGGCAAGTTGAAAATCACGTTCAGCCCGGCGGGAATTCGGGCATTGACGAATGAACTGGCCGAACAACCACGGGAGAAAATCGCATGACACCGACATTATCCGTTGAGGTGGATTTGCACATTCAACGCGGACGCAAAGCCCGGAAGGAATTGCACGCGGGCGCAGCCCCAAAGCCCGTGCCGGCCCGGACGCCACGAGTGGCGAAATTGCTAGCGTTGGCGCACCGGCTCGAGAAGCTGGTGCGTGAGGGCGAGGTCGCGGATTACGCCACGCTTGCCAAGGCCGGGCAAGTGACGCGAGCGAGAATGTCGCAGATCATGGCCCTGCTCAATCTCCACCCGGCAATCCAAGAGGAGATTCTGTTTCTCCCCCGCGTCGAGCGCGGCCGCGATCCGATTGTTCTCCGGGACTTGATGCCGATCGCGATGGAATTGGATTGGTGCAAGCAACGCAAGATGTGGCGGTCGTTCGAAGCACGACTGGGATAGGATCAGCTGCTCAAGAATTGGAGCACAGAAAGCGCCCCGCACAATCCGAGTGGCCTTGACACTCAGCAAAAATCGTGAAATCGTGACGTAATAACTCGTCTGCTTCCTCTCCAGCAGGCGCGTCTCCGACGCCTTCACCAGGCGATTCGCTCGAACCAACAAGGAGAGGCGACTCGATGGCTAGTCATTTCCTGCGCCGGTTTTCAGATCCCGACATCCTCAGGAAGATAAAACAGCCAACTTTGATACGGTTTCTTCTGCCCTATGCAGATTATTTGTCGGGCCGTGGCCTCAATCTTCCGACTGGCGAGGGCGAAGAAGTTGATTATTTGAAGCTAATTGAAGTACTTCTTGCTCCCGACGACGACACCCCTACAGGCCTTTTCGAAGCGCTATATTATGTGGACGAAATGGCGACCCAGGAAGCGATGGATAGCATCCTCGATGACGTACAATGCCGCAACCTGTCAATCGAAACGGACGACGAAACAACGGCCGCCGACGTCGCAATGCAAACGTGGAATGCCGACAAGGAACTGCTCAAGCGGAAACATGCTGAGCAGGCCTTCTGCAAAGATAAGTCATACGAATCGTTTCAAACACGGATTTCCCCAGCTCCCGAGATCGCGAGTATTAGCCCTGCGCAGATTGCAAACATCGAGCAGGCTTTTGACGATGGTTTTGCCCCGAAACTTCGAGGTCGAAACGCGCACATCATTGTCCCCCAAACCGAAGACGGGCAACGGTTCCTAATTCGGCACGGCGATCCGTTCCGCCGCGAAGAACGGGCCGATGGCAAGAAAACCGCGAGCATTTCATTCCGACC
>JBGQCZ010000416.1:0-5466 GCA_041495645.1 Gemmataceae bacterium
CACCTTCCAAGTTTTCTCGGGCAGGCAGGCCGCGAAGATGTCCAAAGCCGATCGAGCACGCCGTGTGGCGACCCGCAGCTGATGAACGTATTCGATGTCCTCGTCCGCCCGTTCGGCTGCGAGCGGCAAGAAATGCCGAATCACACCGAGACGCAACGACAACACTCTGCTCGCGGCGTCCACCACGGGCGTTTCGACCGTCAATCCGGGGATCCATTTGCCTTCAGCCATGTCATTCGCGCTCGGACCCGTACAGGCCGGCAATGTTGGCGGTCTGCTGGCGTTGTTCAAGCCAGCGCGATACTTCGGCCACCTCGCCGCGCAGTTCTTCGATCTGCTTCCGCTCCTGCCGCAGCGCCGCCGCCACATCGTCGGGAATCGACAGGAATGCCTCGCGCATGGACGCAACCAGCCGCTCCTCGAGCCGCCGCCGGAACTCACCGCGTATCGTGCTCCAGCGCATGGGCAACAGCAACGAGATCAGTATTTGCAGAATCACCAGCACGATCAGCGTCATCAGGAACGGCACGACGAAATCGAACATCACCGGCAGGTGGGCATTGACGTACACCCGATACAAGAGGATCAAGAAAGCGATGATCAAAGCAGCCATTGGCAAGGTGTTCGCCATCAGCACGAGTCCCAACTGGATCCACTTCCGGGTTCCAGTCGGCTTGACCCATACCTTCTCGGCGGCACAGAGCGCGTCGGTCAAAGAAAGGTCAAAACGTTGCCGCCAGTCGAGTTTCGTCGCGTTCTCGCAAGGCTGCGAAAGCAATGCAATCGGGAAGCGGCATCCTTCGGCCTCGACCAGCAGGCGATTGCACAGAGCAGTGAGCCGTCTATCGAGCGCTTTCTCGCCCGCGACGCGGCTGCATTCACGCGTGAAATGCGCAACATCCCATGCCTTGGGGGTATCAATCTTCGAGGGCAATTTGGGCAGAAGCGGAATGCGATCGCGTAAGCTGCTGCCGGCGTATTGCACGCCGTTATACAGTTTCAAGTACCAGCGCATGGGACCGGTAAAGCGGGCCTGGCCTTGTACGCTGAAGTGGTGTTCAATCTCCGCCTGGTACGGTTCGAGCGTCGTCAACAAAACGTCCGTGTCCGTCTCGGCTTCCTCAAGCAGGAGTTTGTCCCAGGCCTTGCGAGTGTCTTCTGCGGCCGCGGTCAGGTCGGGAGGTGCGGCCGACTCGAGTTCGTGGTTCAACTGGTCGAGCAGTTGCATTACGCCGCGCGCCTTGAGTGCTTCGATCTCCAAGCGAGTAAGGCCCAGTTCGAGCCAGTTGACCAGATCCTTGAATTGCTCACCTTCGGGCAAATCCGCGGGCGCTTGCCCGTTCGGATGGTCAATCCAGCGCTGGGCCGATGTGCGAAAGAGGAGCGGCTTGTCGAATCCTTCATTCTTCAAGTCGCGCAGCAGGTCTTCGTCGGGGCGAACGCCGGAGGCACCGGGATGCAAGCAACGGTCCCACTTGTTCATGACGAACGCGAAGGCCCGCCGCTGCCGCTGATCGCGGAACAATTGCCAGCCGAGTTGATCGTGATATTTTTCTTGCGAGCCGACATAAAGCACGACATCGGCGATCGGCAGAAGATTGATGAGTTTTTCCCGGTTGGCCAAGTCGTTGCTGTCCAAATCTGGGGTGTCGACGATGATCTTTTGCAGCAGAGCATCGCGACTGTGATGCTGCAAGCGACATTGGCGGAGAGCGGGATCGAGCCGCTCGGGCCGGATCGATTCATGGAAGTAGACGACGGGGTCGCGAGTGGTCGGACGAGTGACCGCGGCTTGTGCGATTGGCGCCCCCGCAAGGGCGTTCAGCAAGGTCGATTTCCCGACGCCCGTTCCGCCCATCAACATGACAACCAACAAGGGCCGCTCGACGTCCAAATCCTCGGCCTTGCGGCGCAGATCGTTGTCGATGCCTTCGAGTGCTGCCTTTTGAATGAGGTTGAACTTATGCCGTCGTTCCAATTCCAGACACGAGCGCAGTTTGGTCTCCAACGACCGCAGCAACGGGGCGAGCGTGCGAAGGATCGGCTCGGCGGTTGGTGCGGTCGATGTCATTGGTTCCATTTCACCAAATCGCGTGCGAACATCAAGGCCATGCACTCACGAGGGCTTTTCAACTTCCGCTTGGACGCGCTGGATTGCGGGCGGAATACGGCGCAACACCAGTTGCAGCTTCTCGAAAGAGGAGCCGCCCGTGGCGGGCCAACCCGCCAGCCATTCGCCCAGCGGACTCGATACGAACTGCATCGACAGGTTGCGTTGACGCCGCCGCGTCTGTTCACGCTGATTCTCGACGTATTGCTTGCCAAAAAACTCAACGAGCATCTGGGTGACCGATGCGGCCAAAGGAACCCACAAAAAGTCCCAGAATGTCAGGCCGCCCGCTACCACGGCGCCGGCGATTGCCGCGATATCCATCGCGAACTTCCCACCGCGCAACATGTTCAAAGTTCCCGGGCTCTTTTCGAGGTCCGCATAAATCGCGCGGCTGGTGCGATCTACATCGTCGGCCAGGGCGAGTTGAAAGCCCTTGAACTGCTCGTCGAACTGACGCTTCATCCCGTCAACAAGTCCAGAGTCAAATCCTTTGGAAATGTACATCCACAGCGGATGCGCCCCAGAACGACGCAGGGTTTCGGCTCGCAGTTGGTCGAGCCAGGCGTTCATGGCTGCTTCCATGACCGGCCGTTCCGGCATCGGCGGCGTCGAGGGCCGCGTCAGTGCCTTCGAGATAAGTCCTTTCACCAACCGATACGGAGTGCGAATCACGTACAGCGCGCCGCTCAGGAATCTGCCCACACCCGGAAGCTCAAGCAGGTCGATGAGTTTCACGAGCGCTTCGTCGAAACGATGGAACTGTTCGCCGCTGAGGTATTCGCGGTAATAGCGGGCATCGAACTCCGCTTGCCCGGACTTGACCAACGAACGCCAAATCTCCAGCGCCGCCAAATCCGACTTGGCCACCGCTAGCAATCCGTCGCCGCTGGTTGCGAGGTGATGCGTGGCGGATCTGACGGTTCGCTGCCGGGTGGCAACAAGGGGATCCATCAGGACCGCCACTTGGTTCAACAACGCCATGCGAAAACGCGCTGCTTTCCGCTCCGGGTCGGCCAATTCCTCGTCAGTCAGAAACGGAATAGCCAACACTCCGGCCACCGTCGCGGGCATTCGACTCAGCACGTCCTTGCCGAAGTGGTCGATCAGTTTCGATGCGTCTTCTTCACGCATTTTGGTCAGGACGGCGACGACCGGTTTTCCCACCTGGAGCAGCATCTGCAGGAACTGCGTGGGAACTTCATCGTTGTAGCGCTCATCCGAAGCAACGAACACGACCACGTCGGCCAATCCGCACACTTCGATCAAACGAAGAACGTAGCCACTTGCGGCCCACGTGGTCATGTCCGGGCAATCCCAGACAACCAAGTCACCCAGCACCGTAGGGCCATCGGGCGAGACTCGGCGCAACTGATAGACATCCTCATCGAGATTCGACGGCGCTGGCTGGGTAAGTTTCCGCAATGGACCGAGGAAACCGAGATAAGCAGGCCATTCCCGAGGCTGGTTTCCGTGAACATACGCCACAGGATGGCGCGTGAATCCGGCTTGTGGATTGGCTTCGGCGGCGACCGCGCCGATCAGGAAATTGGCCACCGTGCTTTTTCCCGAACCCGCCCCGCCCACCACCGCAAGATGGAGAGGGGCCGCCGGTTGGCGATCCAGGTACGGCCCAATTACATTTCGCACCAACGCCGCCGCGAGGCGCAAGTGGTTCGTGTGAATCGCCAGGTCCGGCTGCGAACGGCAATGCTCTTCGAGCCAACCAAGGTCTTCCGCCAATTGAATGCAGGTCGTTCGCGTGTCCAGCGATTCCATGTGATCCGGCATAAGTGGAGCCTGGCCCATGATTTGTTATTCGGACATGGTATAAGCCAATTGCCGCTCCGAGTGCAGAATGCCGAAACTGCCCTACCGTCGATCCGGTGCGAACGGTTCCATCGGAATCGCCGGCGATTGGCTTTGAAGCATCTGCGACATGGCCAGCCCCGTGCCCGGCGAGAGCATGAGTCCGGCCCGGAAATGCCCCGCCGCGAGATGCAGGTTTTCGAACCCCGGCACCGGCCCAAGGAATGGTACGTCACGATGTGTTCCGGGGCGAAGACCAGCCCACGTGGTTTCGACGGGCACGTCGCGCAGTGCTGGAATCCATTCATGAGCCAATCTCGTGAGTTGGGCCACTCCCTCGGGTGTGTTTCGTTTCTCATGTCCGACCTCTTCCTCCGTGGACCCCGCCAGCACCCGGCCGTCGGATCGAGGAACCAAGTAACGTTTTCCGCATGAGAGAATCGCCTTAAACAACACGCGGCACGGATTGAAGAGAACGATCTGGCCTCTCACGGGGCGAATATCACATCCGACGCCGATTGCCTCCAGAATTTGCCTACTCCACGCACCCGCGGCAATGAGGAATCGGTCGGCCGCGAGTTCACCTTTCTCCGTAACCGCCGCGACAATTCTCGATCCCTCTCGCCGGAACCCCTCGACCGCCCGTTGCGGCAAGCATTCAACTCCGAGCTTATCGCAGGCCACATACAGCGCTCGCATGTGCCGCGGATTGCGAACTTGCGCCATGTCGGGCAGGTAGTAACCGTCTTCGGCGATTGCAGCAAACTCCGGTTCGATTCGTCGCATTTCGCGGGCCGGAACTGCTTCGAACCGAATCTTCTCCTTTCGCCACGTTTCGACCATCGCTTGATCGACCCCGGATCGCAGTTCAATCCCGCCGCAGCGTCGATACCCGTTGTCAATCCCCGTCGCTTCGAGCAGCTCCCGCGAGAGGCTGGGATACAGCATCGTGCTAAGGCCGAGCAGGCGGTTGAGCGGAGTCGTCGCATGATCGAAACTCCCCGGATTGATGATCCCCGCTCCCGCCCAAGACGACTCGTGTCCGAATTCCCCCTTGTCCACCACCGCGACCCGCATCCGCTGCTGGGCCAGGAAATACGCCGTGGTCAGCCCGATCACTCCGCCGCCCACAATCAACACATCGCGCTTCGCGTCCATGCTGTCGTTATACGCATCACTCGTCTGCCGTAACGCGGACACTCTTGTCCGCATTAACCACCGCGGACAGGAGTGTCCGCGTTACGCGAGCCCGTAGAACTTCATCGCGTTGTCGCCGAACAGCTTCTTTTGCTCTTCTTCCGGGCGTTCCTTCACGATCGCCTTCAGCGCTTCGACCCATTGCTTGTACGTCGCCGCCAACGTGCACACCGGCCAATCGCCGCCGAACATCACCCGATCCGGACCGAACGACTTCAACGTGTGATTGACAACCGGCGCCAAATCATTCGCCGTCCATTCCTTTGGCTTGGCCGCCGCCACGATTCCCGATACTTTGCCCACCACATTCTTGCGACTCGCCAAGTCGGAAATGTCCTTTTGCCATTGCG
>JBGQCZ010000417.1:0-5459 GCA_041495645.1 Gemmataceae bacterium
AGAGGGGATGCGGTGAGGGGGGAGTTCAGCCAGCGACTCGACGCCGATCGTACGCTTGAAAGATAATTAGAGCGTTCCGTGTTTGATTATGCTGGCGACTCGGGTCATCGCAACCCCCTCACCCCCATCCCCTCTCCCCCGCTTGCACGTCGCTGATAAACGTCAAGTCGTTGCAGGCGGGGGAGAGGGGCGAATGCTATGCGTCCTTTCTTTGGGAGCGTTGTCGCCTCTGGCCCGGCCAGCAACCGTCGCCCCTCTCCCCCGCCAGCAGCGGCTCGACTTTTATCCGCAGCTCGCAGGCGGGGAAGAGGGGCGAAGGCTATGCATCCTCCCGCGTTACGGCATTGTCTCCCGCTGCTGCCCGGCACGCGTCCCAAAATCCTAAAGCGGTGACGAGTCACCGCACTCCGAAATCTTAAAGCGACGCCTTGGGATTTCGGAGTACGTGCGACTTGTCGCCGCTTTTGGATTTTGGGCTGAACGACAGCATCTCGCCGAGCAATTCCTGCTGGCCCGGATCGACCATGCCGCCCTCGCCGCGCAGCGGAAACGCGAGCGATCGTCGCCCCTCTCGCCAGCAAGGGCTCGAATTTGTATCGGCGACTTTCAGGTGGGGGAGAGGGCGAAGGCTATGCGGGCCATTTTATCCCCGCGAGTTGTGGCATCGGATTCCGTCGGCGGCGATTGTCCAACATAAGGTACATGCGTATACTTAATTGTGGCTTTGCCCAAAAATTCGGATGACGTTGAATCTGGGAACAATGCGTAGCTGCCCAGTCGGTGACATCCTCTCCAGATTTCGACTCGAAGCGACTTTTTGGGCAAAGCCACTTAATTGTCATTTCGACCGGGGCACTTCATGTGCGCGCATTTCAGGGGTTCGATCATGTCCAAGTCGCTTCGAGTGTTGTCAATCGCGCCTTGCGGCGGGGTGTTTGAGCCGAATGCAACAAATGTAACTATTTTATTTCGAGCACGTCGCGCGGGTGGGAAGATCGATCCGGGCAAGGAGTTGCGTCAAAATCACTGCTTGCGGGCCGAAAGTCAATTGTTGCTTTTTGTTGCATTCCTACCGAGGTACGAGGTGGATGTCGGTCAACGAGTCGTGGGGCGCTCGCTGAGTCGACATCAGAGCGCGAACGCGAAAATGACCAGCTCTTTTGCCCGCACAAAGCACAACCGCCCGGAACTCCGGGCCGGCGCTGGTCGGCGGGAGTTACCGGGCGGCGGTTGGTTTGCGGAGCGATTACTTGATCAGGTTGTGAACGACGAGGAAGACGGCGACGGCGACGGCGGCGCCGACGGCGATGAACCCAAGCGGGCCCATCGAGGGCTTGGGTTCGCCATTGTCGGGCATCACTTGTTGCGGCGCCTGGGCTGGGGGCGCTTGATCCAGTTGATAGACCTCGCCGGGCATCGGCAATTGCAGGTTAACCATGGAGGCGGTCGTGGCGCCGCGCGGATTGGCTGCCGCCCGAGGATTCATCGCGGCGGGATTAGCCATGGAAGTACGGGGACTCACGGGCGGCAGGCCGGACATCGAAGCGCGTGCGTTCATCATGGCCTGGTTGAGCGAGGCCCGCGGGCTGACTTGGGACCGCATGGAGCTTCGCGACGGCTGCATGGGCGCGGCACCGGCGGGCGGCGGGGACATCGGCGCGGGCGGCGGCGAACCGGTCATGGCGGGCATGGACGGCAGGCGCAGGCTTTCGAAACTCGCGGACCGAGCCGGCACATGCGAGGCCGACGGAGTGCGGAGACCGTTGGCGCTGAGCCCGGTCTTGGTCGTCAGGCTGCCGCCGAACGGCGTCTGCGTCAAGGCTTGCGATCCAGTTCCCGCCAGGAGGAGCGGCGCCTCGGGCGGGGACAACGGCACCAGCGCTTCGTGGGCTTCGTCCACGGTTTGAAAGCGGTCTTCGGGCTTTTTCTGCATCAGCTTCTCGATGACCTTCACCAATTCGTCCGGCGTCTCGGGCGCCAGTTCCTTCACGGAGATGGGTTGCTTGAACTGATGGGCCATCATCTTTTCGACCGCGCTGCCCTCGGGGAACGGATAGCGGCCTGTCAGGCAGTAGTAGAGCACGCAGCCCAAGGCGTATTGATCGCCGGCGGGCGTGCGGTTGGTCGGTTCCATGATGCTCTCGGGACTGGAGCAATCCAATCCGCTGGTGAGCGTGTTCGCGGTGGACATGGTGTCCACCAACGATTCGCCTTCGTTCTCGGCCAAGAGCGAGCCGATGCCGAAGTCAAGCAACGAAACCTGTCCGCCCGCGCCGATCATCGCGTTCGAGGGCTTGATCAGCCCGTGAAACAGCCCATGCTGATGGGCCTGGCCCAAGCCGGCGGCCAAATGCAAACCGATGTAAGCAGTTGTGGTCGCATCGAGCTTGCTCCGACGTTGAACCAGGGATTCGAGCGTTTCGCCTTCGACAAAATTCCACACCAGATAGTGCAGCCCGCCGGAAGTGCCGACGTCGACAAACGGCACCACGGATGCGTGAGAGAACTGGCTGAAGGTGCGAACCTGTCGGCGCGCCAAGCGCACGTTCCACATGCTGCGCCGCGGCAGGACCTTGACCGCGTAGGCCTTGTTATCGTTCTTGGACATGGCCCGGTGCACGCTGCCCATGCTCCCGGCGCCCACCGAATCGCACAGCACGTATGGCCCGAGGACCAACCCTTGCGTCTTGCCTTGAGCGACGCGGTCGGCCTGAAACTTAGTCAGCACATTCTGCGAAACGAGATGCTCGGCCAAAATACCCGGTTCCGCGCGCGGATTGCGACGCAGGAAGTCTTCGAGCAATTGATCCAATTGCCCGCGTTCGACCAGATTGCTCCGGCGCAATTCGTAAATGAAGGGTTCGCAGGCCCCGAGGTCCGTGTTCGTCATGATGGCGGCATCCTTCTGAGCTGATTTTGGTCCGAGCGCGTATCCTCACCGAGACGCCACGCGCCGCACCGAAACTCGACGGGGTCTTGCCAGACGGCCAGAATGCAGACGAGCATCCCGCGCAAGGGGCAACGGGACTGCAATATCGGCGCACGTCTACCAAACCGTAGTTTGCAATTTGCCCGTGTCAAACGAACAACCGGACTTCGTGGCATCCGCTTCATGCCAACCAATGTGCGCATATCCGCTAAATTCACTTCAATCGGAGCAAATAGAGGCTGTCTTCGTTGGCTGTCGCCACGTGACGGCCGTCCGGAGCAAACGTCAGACCCTGAATATGATGAACGAAAGACCAGTCACAGAGTTTGTCGCCGTCGGTTTTTCTGATGGCGATCCGTTCACCTGTATCGCTCGGCAGGAGAACGGCGAACGATTTGCCGTCCGGCGAGAATTGCACCAATCGCACGGCTTTTTGGCCCATATCGAGATTCAGTTCCACCATCGGGCTCTCGCCTTCTAGCTTCCAGATCCTTACCCTCGAGTCGTAGCTGGCCGTCGCCAAGGAGAGTCCGTTTGGAGAAAAGGAAACCGAGGCGACCGGCCCGTCGCACCGTAGTGCGGCTTTCTCTTTGGGGGTGGCGGCGGACAGGTCCCAGAGCTTGGCAACTCGGTCGCTGGAGCCGGCGGAGGCCAGAATTGAGCCGTCCGGCGAAAACGCCAGCTGGCGAACGATTTTCTCATGACCATTTAACGTCGCTTTAAGGGTCGGCTTCGCCGGCTTCGTATCCCAGAGCCTAATGACCTTGTCCTGCCCCGCCGTGGCCAAGGTTTTTCCATCCGGCGACCAAGCGAGCGACCACACCGGCCCGTCCTTGTGGATTGATTGCAGCAACACCCGCGGTACGGGAGGCGACGCGATGGTCCAAAGCCGCAAATTGCCCTTGGCATCGGTCGCCGCAAGTGTTTTGCAATCCGGCGAATAGGCCAGCGCGACGACTTCGCGATGATTGAGCTTGGCCGCCTGGCGAAAGTCGGGCAAGCTCCAGATTAGAATGAGACCGGCCGGTTCGCTCGCAGCCAGGGCCTTGCCGTCCGGGCGGATGGCCAGCGTGTCCCAGCGCCCGTCGCGCAAACCCAATTCGACCAGGGTTTCGGGCGGAGCGCTCTTACCCGGTCGAAGCCGTGCGGGAATCTTCTTGGCATCAAGTGAATCGAGCGGCGAATCATCGGCCCAAGTGAGACTTGGCGACACGAGAACAGCGAGGAAGACGCAACATGCGGCTCTTGGCATGGAAAATCGTCCAATGCGACGTTTGGCACACGAATAAGGATACAACACCAAACGAATCATGAGGCCAGACGGATTTTCCCCGAAATCAAGAAATTTGCGACGCGCCGGGTGCTTGCCCACCAGTATTCAGTAGACGGGCCGCTTTCGGCCAAGGAGATGCGAAATGGCGAGTTGTGCCGGACAAGTCGTGATCCGCCATCTGCGCCGTGCGGCACGGCCCGTCGACGTTGTCGGTTCGGACGCCGAACTTCTCAGCGCGTTTGTATCTGGTCGCGACGAGTCCGCCTTCAGCGCGCTCGTGCGACGACATGGGCCGATGGTCTATGGAGTCTGCCGGCGCGTGATCGGCCGGCATGCCGACGCGGAGGATGCATTCCAAGCCACGTTCCTCGTATTGGCCCGAAAAGCGGCGTCGCTGGTTCGACGAGACTTGCTCGCGAACTGGCTTTACGGCGTGGCTTACCGCACGGCCCTAGAGGCGCGAACCCGCATGCTTCGCCGACACGCCGCCGAGAAACAGATCGACGATTTTCCGCATCCGGCCGTCGATCCCGCCGAGGATCGCTCGGAACTCGTCACCCTGCTCGACCGCGAATTGAATCGATTGGCCGACAAGTACCGCGTTCCGGTCGTGTTGTGCGAACTCGAGGGGCGAAGCCGCAAGGAAACCGCCCGGCTGTTGGGCATTCCCGAGGGAACGCTTTCCAGCCGCTTGGCGGCGGCCCGGCGGATGCTCGCCTCGCGCTTCGCACAGTGCGGAGTTGCCGTTTCCACGGCGGCGGTCTTGTCGCAAATGGATGCGTCGGCATCGGTGCCGGCGCGTTTGGTCGAATCCACCGTTCGGGCCGCGACCGAACATGCGGCGGGGGCAGCCCTCGCTGCTCTTACCCAAGGAGTCCTCAAGTCCATGCTCATCACCAAGCTCAAACTCGCGGCTGTTCTCGTGGCCGTGTTCGGCGTCACGGCCGGCACGCTTTCTTATGGCGTGATCGCTTCGAAAATCGCCGCCGCCCCGCAAGACGGCAAGAAAGCCGACGGCGAAAAGCCCGCGCCCGCAAAACAGCCACCGCTCGGCGCCCAAAAGAAGACCGACTTGGAACGGCTGCAAGGCGCCTGGAAGGTAACCGACGCGAAGACCGATGGTCCGGCCCCGAACAAGGCCAAATCGATGGTGTTTTATTTTGGCAAGGATAAGGCGTACATCGGCGAGGCCGATCGGATCGAAGCGGAATTCAACCTCACCATCGACGCCAAAGTTTCTCCTAAGCAGATCACGAT
>JBGQCZ010000418.1:0-5456 GCA_041495645.1 Gemmataceae bacterium
CGATTTGCCGAAAGGCGACGGCTTCGAATCCGGACGAGCGCTACAATTCGATGCGGGAATTCGCCTCGGAATTGACGACCTTTCGACAATCCGTGCGCTCTTCGGACAACGACTTGCGGCTGCCGTTAGGCGGCTCGGCCGTTCGGCGCATGCCCGGTTCGGCCCCGGGGCTAGGCGTACCGTCTGGGCTGAGCGCCGTCCCAGGTTTGATGACGGCATCCGGATTGAGCGCGGTCCCCGGAGCCAACAGCGCAGCTTCCGCTCCACCGAATCTGGCGCCAGTTGGCGGCAATAGCGCCGCCTTCAATCAAATGCAGCAACTTCGTTCCCTCTCGAGCCAAGGAATGCCAGCCGTTGCGCCGCCGCGACGAGCGCCACGGAAGCGCATCGAAGGTTGGAAATGGATCCTGGCCGGCGCGGTCGGCGGTCTGGCTTTGGTCGGCACCATTTTTGCGTTGACCGGCGGCAGCAAGAAACCGGGTTTCGATACGACCCTAACCCAACCGGTCGAGCCGGTCGCGCCCAAGCCGCCGACAATCAAGGAGTTGGCAGCAGAATTGGCAGCGCCGTCGTTGGAAAGCCGCGTCTCCACTATTGAGAAGCTCAAAGCGCGCAACGAACCCGATGCGGTGGACGCACTGGTTCGATTCGTCGCGGATGAGGCTTGGCTGGAAACGGAGGATCGGACGAAAGCGCTCACAGCGATCCGAGCGATGGCGGCGGAGAAAATGGTGACAGCGCTCAAGCGCGCCAACATGTCTAGAGACGCGCGCGTGCGGATTTGGGCTTGCGGTGAAATCGCCGCGTTGATCGACTCCGATTTTAGAGATCAATTGATGCCGGTGTTGCTCAGTGCGGTGAAAGACGCGAATCCGGAAATGCGCCAAGCCGCCGCCGAACAGATCTCCAAACATCGCCTCAACGATGAGGACATCGTTAAAGCCTTGGTAGCCCGCGTCTCCGACGACGTGTGGGGTGTGCCGTACGATCCGTCGATCTCGAATGTTTACGTGCGAAGCCCAGACAAGGACGGCGGCAAGAATGCGGCGGCGGCCGCCCTCTACGAGATCGCGCCCAAGAGGCTTGGCCCCGCCCTTCAGCAGGCGCTTCGCGGTATGAATCCCGACGTTAAGCGCTGGGCCGAAGAAACGAAAAAGAAATATCGCCTGGAGTGAGTTGTCGATCCCGTCAAGTCAACGCCGCACAAATCGCGTTGCTCAGTCGAGAAAGAAAGCGGCCCTCGGGTTCCTGCGGCTGCGTCGTGAGCAGCACCGCGAATGACTCGGTTTCCGGGTCGCACCAGGCGAGCGTGCCCGTTGATCCCCAGTGGCCAAAGCTCTTCGGGCCGAGCAGATCGCCGAAATTCGCCGAGTGGCCCGGCCAATTCAAACGCCAACCCAGGCCCCACGGCCGGCAACGTCGTTCCTCTTCCGGCATCTTCGGCATCCCTTCCAATTGATTCGACGCCATCGCTCGCGCAGCTGCCGGACTCAGAACCCGCGCTTCGCCGAGTTTCCCGCCGCCGAGCATCGCCAGACAAAAGCGGGCGTAATCGACCGGCGTGGTGATGAGTCCACCCCACGGGGCGCCGAGTCCGAGCCAATAAGACGTGTTCCACACAACCTCGTGGACCGTGGCGCCTTTCGGCAATCGCACCGGCAAGACTCGGTCCAACTTGGCGCCGTCGCAGCCGAGCCAACAGTCGGTCATGCCCAGCGGGGCGAAGACTTCCTTGGCGAGAAACTCGGGCAGCACGATGCCGGAAACTTGATGAACGATTTCGCCCAGCATGGCCGTACCCATGCTCTGGTAGGTCACTTTCGTTCCCGGTTCGAACAGCAGCGGCTGGCGGCACGTGGATTCGATGAACGCCGCGAGCGGTTTCTTCTCTTGGCGCAACTGGAGATTGTCGGGCAGCATGTCCGGCAAGCCCGAGGTGTGCGTCATGAGATGGCGGATCCGCACGTCTTTCTTGCCGTTGTCCGCGAATTTCGGCACAAACGACGCGACATAATCATCGAGGGTGATTTGTCCACGCTCGACGAGGATCATGGCGGCGGTAACGGTCACGGGCTTGGAAAGGGACGCAACCAGGAACAGCGAATCGTCCTTCGCCCGTCCTGCGAACACCGGTTCGACGGCCTTGCCGTGCCGGCCCACGCATATTCCTGCCGCGGGAATTTGATCGTTTTCGGTCCATTTCCGGAGCAGATCGAACGCGCGCTGTAATCGCGACGGATCGAAACCGATTTCGGCCGGTTTGGCGAAATTCAGCGTGGGCATGGAAAGTCCTCGGGTCAACAACTAGTGCGACACGCGCTCGGCGGGCGGCATGACCGCCAGATGGTCGTTGGCAATTCGCCGGGTGTAGTCGGCCAGCAGTTCCTCAACGCGCTGCGGCGAGTCGGAACAGACCGCGAAACCGATGTGCTGTTTCAGATTCAGCCGAAAGACGATTTCCGGATCGGTGAAGGCTGCCGTGTCCGGCCATTCCTGTCGCGCCAACGACACAACCACGCCGCCGAAACGCGGTGTGATCGGCGGCAACTGATAGTTCTTTTCGTCTGTAAGCTCCAGCTTCGCCCATTCTTCCCAAAGGTTGATCCCGGTCGCTGCCTCGACCATTTCGGCGGTATTGGCGCCGCCGACGCGAGCGCTGGTCTCGACAAAATAGATTTGACCGTCGTGATGCGCCTTGAGGAACTCGGTGTGCGACGCTCCAAGCGGCAGGCCGAATCCCGTCAAGATGCGTTCGTTCGCCGCGCGCAATGCGGCGACCTCCGGCCGGTCGCGCGGCACCGTCCGCGTGGCATAGATTCCGCCGCCCTGATACACGTCCAGCAAGGGCCGAACGTAGCCGTTCACTTCCGCGAAAATCACCCGCCCGCCGGCGACCAGCGAATCAACGTGGTAAAGATCGCCCGGTACGAACTGCTCCAAGACGAAAAACGACTGTTCGTCGCCTAGTTTGTCGATTTCGCGCCAGACTTCGTTGGCTTGCTGGAGCTTGCGAATGCCGGCGGCGGAGGCTTGCGAACGTGGTTTGAGCAACCAGGGCGGCGGCACTCGGGCCAGGAACTCGCGCACTCGATCGTGGTTGAAGATGCCGGTGAAATCCGGAATGTGCACTCCAACCTCGCGGGCTTTCACGCGCATGGCCAACTTGTCTCGGAAGAGCCGGGCGGAAGATTCGTTCAGCCCCGGCAAGCGAAAATGTTCGCGCAGGGCGGCCGCCGCTTCAACGTCGAAATCGTCTAGCGCGACAACATGGCGAATCTCGCGGGCGTGGGCCAGATAACTCACCGATTTGAACAGCGCGATTCGGTCGTGGAACGATGGCAGGGCAAACACGTCGTCCAAATGCTCGCGCGGCCACGGTTCGTTCAGCAACGATTCGACCGTGAGCAGAATCACGTGCCGCCCTTCCTGTTTGCAGCGCATGAGGAAACGATTGCCTTTGAAATAGCTGGCCAGACACAGCACGCTGGGCTTCGCGCTCATTCATCGTCTCCGATCAGAAAGTCGCCTCTCGACATGGTACGAATCAAAGTCGCGGCTTGGCGAATATTGGTGCGGCTGCATAGGATACACCTGCCGTTGACCCGTGAATTGTTGTTCCATCGTCCCTCATCTGGAGTCTTCCATGAAGCGGTTCCCAGGTCTTTCGCTCGTTTTGCCCCCGCTCGTGGGAGTTCTGCTGCTGGCCGGGTGCGAAGACAAGCCAAAGTTCTCGGCCGGTGTCGCGCCAGGCGGCGACTCCGCCGAGCTGGCAGGGGTCGCGATGGTCGGCAGTGGCGCCGAGATCGTCCTGAATTCCGAGAATACTCATATAACCTTCGTCGGTTCCAAGCCGGCCGGCGACAAGCACAACGGCGGCTTCAAGAAAGTGGATGGGATCCTGAAACTGGACGGTCAGCGGGAGAAGCCCCAAATCAGCGACGTCTCGGTGAACATCGACGCTGATTCGATTTTCACTGACGTGGGGGACAGACTGACCACCCACCTCAAGAGCAAGGATTTCTTTTCTGTCAAAGACAATCCGAGAATCACGTTTCAGTCGACCACGACCGCGACTGTTCCCGGCCAGAGAGGCAAAGTCAACGTCACCGGTGATCTGACGCTACTCGGCGTGACGAAACCGGTCAGTTTTGTGTTGACCGTTGAATCAGGCAAGTTTCCGTACATTTCGGGTGAATTCGAGATTAGTCGCAAGGAATTCGGTATGAATTTCAAACCGGGAGATATCAACGATAAGGTGAGCGTGAAGGTCGAGGTCGGCAAGTCGGAGAAAAAGTAGGCGGAGGAAGGCATGCCGCCGGTTGATTTCGTGCTGAAGGCGATCGGCCTGGGAGTGCTGCTTCCCGGGCTGATCGCCGCTTTTTTTCTGTTGGCGGCGCGGCGAGCGGGCCGATGGTGGGCGCCGATCGAGGCGATCGGCGGGCCGCTGGCCCTGGCTTTGGGCTTCTTGGCCGGTTGCCTTGCCCAGGATTTGGTCCCGCTTCGTCCGGCTCGCGCCGGTTGGCAATGGATCCCGTATTTACCCTTGCTGGCGGTTCCCGCCGGCTGGCTGTGCGCCCGTGCCCGTTGGCCCGAAGCGACTTTTCTCGCGATGGCCACGACCGCCTTCGCCGCCGCCTTTCCCATCATTCCCGGCTTCAACTCCATGCGCGTTACCAACTCTTTTTGGGCCTTTGCCCTTGGCGAGGCTTCGTTGTTGCTTTGTCTGGTTCTGCAACGGTCGGCCGCCTATTTCCCGCCCGTGTTGTTTGCAGCTGCCCTTGCGGCTTGCAGTATCGCGCAATCGATCGTCATCATGGAATCGGGATGGGCGAGCATGGCTCAGATTTCAGGCCTTATCGTAGGAATCATGATCGGCGCGGCCGCCGCCGCATTGCCGCGGCTTGGCGCGTTCCATGCGGCGGCCGTTCGCGGCATGGCGCCAGGCTTTGCCGCCATTTCGACTGGAATTGTGTTTAGCGCGTATTTGGACTCTTCCAGCGACGTACCGGGAGGTTGCTATGCCATTGTCTTGCTAGCGCCGCTAACACTCGCCTTGAGTGTGCTTCCACCGATCAAACGGTTGTCGAGCCGCTGGCAAGTCGGCATCCCGTTAACTACGCTGGCTTTGCTGCTTGGCTTCGCTGTAACCCGCGCCATGATCGCATGAGGACATGACGTGCCACGACTTACTGGCGTGGTTGAAACCTCGCTCTACGTGGACGACCTCGATCGATCCACGAAGTTCTACCAGTCACTCTTTGAATTCCCGGTGCTGGTTTCGATCCTGCGCATGACCGCCTTGGCCGTGCCCGGCCAGCAGGTGTTGCTGCTGTTCAAGAAGAAAGGTTCGCTGAGCCGCGCGCCGGGTGGAAGCCACGATGGCGACGGCCAATTGCACATGGCCTTCGCCATTCCCGCCGAGGAATTCGACGCTTGGGATGCGCGGCTGCAACAGC
>JBGQCZ010000419.1:0-5449 GCA_041495645.1 Gemmataceae bacterium
AGAGGGGATGGGCCGGCAATGCTACTTGGAGTCGCTGGTGGCTTTTGCGGCTGGGCAAGCCCAGTTGCGGAAGCCAGCAAACCCAGCATCACAGCCAGACTGTAGAGCAATTCGCTGGCGGGATTATCACTTGGAGTAGTACTCATGGGAATCCCTCAAATATCCGTCCAATTATGGAACGAGCCGCTTGCGGCTTTGAGCGCAAAGCCGCAAGCGGCTGCGATGAATCAAAACATCTTGCGACTGACCACCAACTTGGGCGCCGTGGCGATGACGTAGATCACCTCCTGTTGGGTTTCCTTACCGCTGGAATCCCGAACCGTGATCTTCACCGGGCAGAACAGGTGGGCGTCCTTGGTTTCGCCGTCGTTGACGAGCTTGAAATCCTTCAGCACTGCTCCGGCCTGCCACTCGACGTCGATCACGTATATCGGCGGCGACGCACTTTGCAAAGCATCCACCTTGTCGCCCTTCTTCCAACTCTCCAAGGCGGCCTTGAGCGTCTCGCGGGCCTTGTCCGGCGATACCGCCGCGGGCTTACTCTTCGAGCAGCCTGCCAGCAGCCCGATTGTCCCAATGAAACAGATGAGAATCTTTCGCTGCCGATCGCAATTCATGGAAACCTCATATTAGAGCACTGGTGATTTGCGCTTTTCACAAATCATCAGGCAAGTGATTATTCGGATGCGTTGGGTTCGCCGCCGTTGCGCGAGCCCATGGCCCGCCAGATCGGCAGGCTGATTTCGTTCTGAATGAACCGGACCGATCCGTCGCCAAACACCACATTGACCCCGCCGGTGTGCCGGCTGGAAGCCGCCATCGTGGCCCGTAGGGAGGGCAGCCACCCACACGACCATGTGTTCGGGGGGGAAATATGTTGGTAGCTATGCTGGCCGTGATCCCACGGAGCGCCCATGAAGATCGGGAACTGATTGGCGGGATTCGTCTTGTCCACGGAAAAGCAAAGAGTCATGGCCTCATCGGCGGTCGCCGGATAATTCGGAGGACCACCGCCTGGACCCATGAACGTGTCTTCCGGAACGCTAATCTGCCCCATGTTGCCGTCGCCGAGCATCCGCTCGCTGTAGAACGCGGTGTTGCTCAGTCCGTCGATGACATCAGCGAGCTTGATTCGGCCGCCCGTGAAAAACACACCGTTGGGCTTTTCGCCAATGTTCAAACCGCGGGCAATCACGAATACCGGGTTGGTGCCGTTGTTGCCGTGATAGTTGGTCGCCCCACCCAGCGACGGCATCGGATTGTCGACATCCGACGGACAGCGAAGAATACTGAATTCGGCAGCGTTTCCTTGCGCATTAACCGGATTTGTGAGGGGTAGCGCAAGATTCATCGTCCGGTAGATGTTCTCCTGCTCGAAATAGGGCGCCAAGAATGGCATCGGTCCGAAGCTGGTCGCGTAGTCCCAGCCCTGCGGGAGGCGCTTGATGGCGCTTTCGTAGTTGTGAATCGCCAAACCAATTTGCTTCAAGTTGTTCGAACACTTCATGCGTGCGGCGGCCTCGCGGACCTTTTGCACCGCCGGCAGCAGCAGGCCGATGAGCACCGAGATGATGGCAATGACCACCAGTAGTTCGATTAGCGTAAAGCCAGTTCGAGTGCGACGAGTCATAAGCATCTCCTGATTCCGGGATATAGAGAACATCAGTCGCGAAGCCTCCCGGAACGGGTGAGATTGAACTTCGCGACAGAACACAGTTACTTCCCTTTCTTTGCTCCGGGCATAGCCCAAAACGGGTTTTCGCGTTCGAGCGGGAACTGAAACGCATCGGCGACTTTCGTCATGTAGTGAGACCGCGCGGCCCACCAAATCACTTGCCACGCTTTCTCCCTTCCGCATTGGCGCTCCAATTCCGCGATATCGGTGTCCGTGATCTTGGCCGGATCCACCGCTTGCTTGCGTGTAAAGATAAACGCGGCCCTTTCCATTGCCGGCAGGTCCGACCAATCGCCTGCCAGTCGCCGCGTCGTTTCGTTCAAGTCGTCCTGCGACATCCCCACGACCGTGAGGAGCATTTCGCAGTGACCCATTCAGTAGTGACACTTCGCCGACTGTGTCACGACCCAGAAAATCGAGTTCGAGAAAACCGGGTTCAATCCTCCTTCTTGTCGAAACGCTGCCGCGCAATCGAACCACGCCTCGGTCAATTCCGGCTGGAATCCGTAGCAAACCCGACTCCATCGAATTCCCGCCTGCCATGCCGACGGATGCTCCTTGCCAATGCGGTTAATGACTTCATCCTGCGTCGGAACCCGAATCCGTCCGACGCGCTCCCGTTGCTTGTCCAGGCACTGTTGCAACTTCAACCATTCCGGGCCGACGCTGGCGCCTCGAACGACCGTCGGCAGCGGCGGCGGGCCCTTTGGTCCTTCCGTCGCTTTCTTCGCCGGTCTCGCAAAAGCTCCGCTGAACGGCGGGATGTCACCCGCGCGGTTGGCCGGAGTATTTAGCGCCATGATGATCCGATCCTGGAAACTCGCGTGCGCCAGCAAAGTCACGAGCGCAACCAATCGCTCCTCTCCGGCCAGTTCCAACAATTGTTTGACTTCGGCATCGCTTACCTCGTGCGCTTCGCGCATCATCCTTCGTGCGAATGCGACCGCGGCTCGATCCAAAGCGGGAAGCTTGTCGGGATGATTCACCAGGTCCGCCAAATCGGCGTCAGCGTTGCGCGCTCGACGCAGGTCGGCTTCGGCCACGGCTCTGCTGTAAGCGCAGCCGTTGGCGTCGGCGGCCGCCCAACGCACCAGACAGCGCAGCTGGGCATCAAGCCGATCGCCCGTACGGTGCATCGCGTCTAGTTCCAGCATCCGTGCAGTCGTTAGCGGCATCGGTCCCGCCAGCATCCGTGCCCATCCGGGCAACTTCTGCTCGCCCGCCGGAGCACCAGGCAGGCGCTTCCAGGCCTCCGCGTTCGTCAGGACAGGCATACGCGGTGGTGAATCCGCTCGTGCATTGAATGGCAGAATCGCCGGCAGAAACAAAAGGCAACACATCATCATGTGTCGAAGCATGGGGGAATCCTCGGCAGGGAGCACAGCGCGTGTGAGGCGCGGACTTGCCTGCGGTGAAAATCAAAGGTCGAGATTGAATCGTTTCGAGCGCGTACACCGTTCGCGGAATCGCTTCTTGAAGCGATGCGCAGCAGGCAAACCGATCAGCGCACGGGATGCACAGCTAAGGGTTTCAAACGCTGAGTAACGAAATGACCATCAACGAGGAGGGCGAAAAACGGATGAGACTTGCGGAATCGCGCTGCCATTCTCGACGGCGTAAAGGAACCGATTATGGCCGGCCGAATCAAATGGCGACAGGGTTGAAATAAGGGCCAGCGGCTCAAATTGCCAATTTACAATTGTCGCGGGCGCCGGGGTAGGCGCAACAGGCTCCGAGGAACAGCCCGGCCCGTTGCAAGGCTTCGCCGGGTTTGGCGTGGAGTGCTTTTCGGACTTCGCCATGTGCCCCGACGCTGAATTGCCGATTTGAATATAGTCGCCGCAGGTCGCCCGAGCTGCCGGGGCGGTCGCGCACACGGCTACTATGGCCGCGATGCATACGGCGAACGACCGATTCAGATTCCATCGCAAGACGAGCGACATTCCGAGTTCAGTCCGAATTAAGTCACTTTCAGGAATCGAGTTGAGTAGATGGTATATGCAGAGCCCGCGGTCTGCAACAAGATTTTCAGATTTTGTTCAAGGCCGTGTGGGCGAAGGCTGGGGGGTGAAAACTGCGACGTTTCCGCAAGCCGCGTCCAGGTATTAATTGCTCCCGAAATTCACGCATCGGCCGATCGACGTGAACGCGGCTATTCCCGCGTGTCGCGCCGATGCGGGCATGCAGACGGCCAGTGTCGTCACGTCATGAAGCGCGAGCATTGCTCGCGACGATCATCCAAGCCTTGCAAACCACCCGTCGTCATTCGCGCTAGCATTGCACGGCGTGACATGAAAAAGAGCCTGCTTTCGCAGGCTCTTTTCGTGTTTCAGCATGGTTATTACTGTTGCGGCGGGGCGGCTTCGCGGATGAGGGCGCCGTGTTCGTCGCTGAGCACCATGATCGCGAAGCGGCCGATGGCGGCGCGCTCGGGGGTGTTCACCGAGGAATAGTCGAACCGGCCGCGCAGGTCGGTGTAGCCGTCCTTGTGGAACTTCACCTGCCCGTCGGCCGTTCGGATGTAGGTCTTCACGTAGACCTTCGGCAGGGCCTTGCCCGTCGTGCCGTCGGTCACGCGCAGTTGGCCGTAGTTCTCGGTCAGTTGCACGTTCATGGCGTTGGCGTAGTAGGGGGCCGAGCGGGTTTGGCCGGCGGCGGTGACTTCGACCAGCACGTTGCGGCGCTGGAGGTTCTCGGGCAGCGTGAAGGCCGACTTCGTCTGACCCGCCGGCAGTTTCACTTCCTGCGTGAAGTTCGGCCGGATCGACGAGAACTGGCTGCCCGATTGGGCCACGAACGGGTTCTGGCTGAACAACAATTCGACATCCATCAGATAGTAATTGATGCGAACCGCGTTGACGTTCTGCCAGTTCAGGTTAATGGTCTTGGCATCGAGCGCGAACTCGAAGCCGGGTTGCGTGGCGGCCAGGTTGTTCTGGCGCTGGTTGCGGTCGTCGGCGTCGGCGACTTTGACTCCCTTGCCTTCGATCTCGTCGATCTGGTTGGCGATGGAGACAAAGGTGTTGCGCCAGCGGTCAACCGGGTGGTTGGCGTACTTGGCGGCGATGGCTCGGGCGCTGCCCGGTTCGTCGCGGAACATGTCGAGATAGGCGGCGCAGTAATCGTACTGCAGCTTGGTGGCGACCTTGTCGGGATTAACCCTGCCGAACGCGGCCAGCGATTCCTCGATGCGATCCTGAAGCAGCATGTAGTAAGTGACGGCGAGCAGATCGTCGTCGTTGAGTTGCTTGTGATAGCTCATCAGCTTCATCAAGCGGTGGTATTGATCCAACAACCGCTGATTGACGATTTGCCGCTCTTTGCCGAGCGAATGGGCCCGAGCGTTCACGAGCGGCTTGTATTCGAGGTGCTCGTATTGGTGCCGGGCGACCGGGTCGATGGTGAGAATCGGGCTGTCAATCGGCCCGCCGCATTCGGCCACGATTTGATCGGCGTGCAGCAGGAAATCACGACCTGCCGGCAGCGCGTTGTGCGCCAACCCGTACGACCACAGCGTGTTTTGATACACGTGGCGAGCTTGCAAAAGCTGGGTCGCCGAAGCAAAGAAATCCTTCTCCTTCATGCGGAAGGCGATCTTCTCCAGGTTCAGGGCGTTGATGTTCTCGCGTTCGAGGTAGGCGATCACCTGCTCGGAACTGCCGTGTTGTGAGATGTAATCCCACGACTCGGTGTCGAGTTTCGACGGTTTCTCAACGACGTTGAACGCAAACGGCGCGGCCGCGGCGACCGTGCTTTCGTTCTTGGCCACGTGCA
>JBGQCZ010000420.1:0-5435 GCA_041495645.1 Gemmataceae bacterium
ACCTTCGGGTTCGAGAAAGATCTGATGCCGATCCTTGTCGGCGAAGCGGACGACCTTGTCCTCGATGGAAGGACAATAGCGCGGTCCGCAACTCTTGATCTGGCCCGAATACATGGGCGCGCGATGCAAGTTGGCGCGAATGATCTCGTGAACCGCCTCGTTGGTGTAGGTAATGTGGCAGTTCATCTGTGGCTGCGTGATGCGTTCCGTGCTGAAACTGAACGGCCGCGGATCGCTGTCGCCGGGTTGCTCCTCCAACTTCGCAAAATCAATGGTGCGGCCATTCAGCCGGCAGGGAGTACCGGTCTTGAAGCGCGCTAACTCGAAGCCGCAGGCGGTAAGGCTATCGCTCAGCCCCTCCGCCGTCTGATCGCCGGCCCGGCCGCCGCGCGTCTTGGCCTCACCCGTATGCATCAACGCCTTGAGGAAGGTGCCCGTTGTCAAGATGACCGCGCGAGCGCGATACTCAGTCTCCCCCCTCGCCATCACTCCCAAAATCCGCGGCTTGCCGCTTTGCGCCAGAATCAACGCCTCCACCATCTCCTGCCGCAGCGTGAGATTCGGTTGCGCTTCCACACGCCGCTTCATTTCGAACTGATATTGCTTCTTGTCCGCCTGCGCTCGTGGGGAGTGCATGGCCGGGCCTTTGGTGCGATTGAGCATGCGGAATTGAATGCCGGTGGCGTCGGTGACCTTGCCCATTTCACCGCCCAACGCATCGATCTCGCGAACGATCTGCCCCTTGGCCACCCCGCCGATCGCCGGATTGCACGACATCTGCGCGACCGTGTCGGCGTTCATGGTAAGCACCGCCGTGCGCATCCCAAGCCGAGCCGAAGCCAACGCCGCCTCAACCCCGGCATGCCCGGCGCCCACCACGATTACGTCGAAGTCGTAAGTGAGTCGCATCAACCAACCCTAAACAGATTTCACGAATGCACCTATGCCGTTATCATAGTCAGTGGTAAACTGAAGTGAGTGATTGTTGCTCGCCGAACGGAAGCGATCGAAATCGGTCGGCACGAGGAATGGCCATGCAATGGATCAAGATTCAAATCCCGGATCGAGCCGAAAGCGCACGAGCCCTCATGGAAGTGAGTGCTCGCGGGCGCATTGATTGCTATCCAGAAAACGTTTGCATGGTCCCCGAGCCCGCGCTTGATTTGCTGAAGGAACTCGGTATTACGTTCCACGAGCTCGGCCGCGGGGGGCTGGATTATGCTGAAAAGACGCTTCGAGATACTCTTGCCGCTCATGCACAACGATGGCCGGCCGGTAAGCCCAGAGAAATTCCTGCAAACGTTTGAGGAACTGATTACCCAATTCGGCGCCGGCTCGTTTTACCCGCAAACCATTCGCGGAGTTCGGCTGCATCAAGGAACGCGATACGAAGATGAATGTCGTCGAATCGTAGTCGACGTGGTCGATACAGAAGCAAGCGAACGGTTTTTTGCCGAATGGAAACCGACACTTCTAGAACGATTCGAGCAAATTGAGATCTACATCACTTCGATCCCAATCAGAGTACATTGAAACACCTTCTATTTCTTCTTCCCTTCCTGCCTCAGTACCGACAAGCGAATTTGCCCGTAGTCGTCTTCGACTCGGAATACGGTCTCGCGAATATCGTCCTCGCTCTCGCGGCCGTAGGCTTTGCCGTAGAGTCTCTCTTTTCGCGCGAGTTCGTCTTCGATCTTGTTGGGGAAAAACGCGATGAGCCGCAACGGCACCAGCGACAATCCTAGTTCGGCGGACATTGCCTTGACCGAGTCCGCGTTGGTGTCCCACCAGAAAAGCCGATCCGGCACCCGTTCGCCCGGCTCCAGTTTGGCGGGCCGCTTGTTCAAATCGGTGATCAATTGGATCGATTGGTCGGCATACTGCACACCCAAAATGGCGTCCATGCGCCGCAGCTGACTCAAGTAATCCGCCGCACCGCTAGTTCTAAACAGCAGCGTCCAACGCAGTTGGCGTTTCTGTTTTTCGGTGAGCAGCTTGCCCGCGGCGCCATCGCCGGGGCCAACGCCCGGACCGGTGCCGGGGCCCTTACCCGGTCCCCGTCCGGCTGTGCCCTTCTTGTCCGGAAGGCCGTCGGGCAGGCCTTTGAGTTGCGGCGTCAGGTTCGGCAACGGCGGCAGTTTCTCGATGCTGCGTTCGGCCGGAGTGCGCGGATCAGTCTGGGCGATCGTGGGTTCCGGCATGGGCGGAACCAACTTGGGGAGTTCCTGACTTGCGAGGTTTGGCAGCGGTGCACGCGGTTGATTGTCGACGGCTGTGATCGTGTCGCGACCCAAGGGAGAACCGGGACGCGCGCCGTCGTCGCTGCCCTTTTCCCCGCCGCCTTCTGCAAAAGCCAGTTCGACGACCTCAAATGAGATCGTCTTGTCCTTGCGGCCGAACATCGAAAATAAGCCGAACAGAATCACCGCCAGAATGGCAAGATGAAGAATCACCGACGCCACGGCGGAGAGCGGAAACTCGCGCTCGCGGGAGTACTTGACGACGAGAGTGTCTTGGGGTTCGGCCGGAACGTTCTGGCTCATGGAATCCCCTTCGCGGGCGATGGGCATCAATCCAGTAGAACCCATCAAAAGATCATCGGCAAGGGGATTCTTGAACGAAAGTTGAAATGATCAGTTTGTTAATTTGAACGCACCGATTGCCGGTCTTCACGGAAAGCCCGTTTACGTTTCGCGCTCGCGCCAACTGTCCGGAAATAGGTCTCTCGACTCTCGCACCGAGCGCGAAACGTAAACGGGTTATTTCTTCACTTCGAAGTCGGCATCGATGACATCGTCGCCGCCCTTGGGTGATCCACCCGGTGCGCCGCTTGGCGCGCCGCCAGGACTCGCACCGCCCTGCGAATGTAGATGCTGGGCCATCGCCTGCGACGCCTGCGTCAACTCGTTGATCGCCTGCTTGACCGCATTCGGGTCTTCCCCTCTGGCCGCGGTCTTCACCTTTTCAACGGCGGCCAGGATCGGCGCTTTGTCCGATTCCGAAATCTTGTCGCCCGCGTCCTTGAACATCTTTTCGACGTCCCAGGTGGCCCGGTCGGCCTCGTTGCGAGCTTCGGCGAGTTCCTTCTTGCGCTTGTCTTCGTCCGCATGCGACTCGGCGTCGCGCGTCATCTTTTCGATTTCATCCTTGTTCAGACCGCTCGAGTTCTCGATACGGATCTTGTTCTCCTTACTGGTGCCTTGATCCTTGGCCGTCACGTGCAAGATGCCGTTGGCGTCGATATCGAAGGTCACTTCGATCTTGGGTCCGCCACGCGGGGCGCTGGCAATGCCGTCGAGGAAGAAGTTGCCGATCTTTTTGTTGTCGCCGGCCATGGGCCGCTCGCCCTGGTAAACCTGAATCTCGACCGAAGTCTGATTGTCGGCGGCGGTCGTGAAGATTTCGCTGGCCTTCTTGGGAATGGCCGTATTGCGCTGAATGAGCGGGGTCAAGCGACCATGCAGAGTTTCAATTCCCAACGTGAGCGGCGTCACGTCGATCAACAACAGGTTCGATTGGCTTCCCAACAGCAATTGAGCGCCCTGAATCGCCGCGCCAATGGCGACGACTTCATCGGGATTCACACCGCGGTGCCCATCCTTACCGAACACCTGCTTGACCATTTCCAGAACTTTCGGCACGCGGGTCATACCGCCGACCATGACGATTTCGTCGACATCCCCGGGTTTGTAACCGGCGTCGCGCAGGGCATTCACGACCGGCCCGCGGCAACGTTCGATCAAATGATCGACCATTCGCTCGAATTGACTGCGCGTCAGCGTCAGGTCGATGTGCTTGGGCGTGCCCTTGATCGCCGTGATGAACGGCAACTTGATCGTCGTCTCTGCCACCTTCGACAAGTCCTTTTTTGCCTGTTCGCCGGCTTCTTTCAACCGTTGCAAGGCCATCGGATCCCTGCGCAGGTCGAAGCCATCGTTTTCTTTCATGAACTGGTCGGCCATCCAGTCGATGATGACCTGATCGAAATCATCGCCGCCGAGGTGGGTGTCGCCGTTGGTAGACTTCACCTGAAAAACGCCGTCCTCGCCCACGTCGAGGATCGAAATGTCGAACGTGCCGCCACCCAGATCGAACACGGCGATCTTCGAATCTCTCTTCTTGTCGAGGTGATAGGCGAGCGCGGCAGCGGTCGGCTCGTTGATGATGCGCATCCGTTGCTTGTTCTTCTTGCCGGTCTTGGGGTCTTCGATTTCCCATTCGGTTTCGAAACCGGCGATGGCCGCGGCATCGATCGTGGCCTGGCGCTGGGCGTCGTTGAAATAAGCGGGTACGGTAATGACCGCTTTCTTCACCGTCTGGCCCAAGTAAGCTTCGGCCGATTCCTTGAGGTTGCGCAGAATGAGCGCCGAGATTTCCGGCGGGGTGAACTGCTTTCCATCCACTTCAACCTTTACAAAGTCGTTGGGGCCGCCAACGATCTTGTACGGAACGAGTTTCTCTTCGCTCTCTACCTCGGAATGCCGGCGGCCCATGAATCGCTTGATCGAGTAAACGGTGCGCTGCGGGTTGGTCACGGCCTGACGCTTGGCCGGCTCGCCGACCAGCCGTTCGCCCTTGTCGGTAAACGCCACCACGCTCGGCACCAGCGGCCGATCGCTGGCCTTGTTCGGAATGACTTTGACCTGCGTGCCTTCCATCACCGCGACGACGGAGTTGGTGGTGCCGAGGTCAATGCCGATGATTTTCTCTGCCATTATGTTCACTCCTATAGCGACATACCGCCGCCAATGATTCTCGACTTTGGTGAATTTTACGTGTTGAAGCAAGTCCGATGCCGCAATCCGAGTCAAGTTTTGACCTGCCACAATCCTTTGCCAAGTAAGATACTTACGAATCAAGAAAGGATTCAGGCAAATGGTACTTTTGATCGCCCGCTGCCATATTGGCAGTTCTCCACTCTGCGGTCTCTGCGCCTCTGCGTGAGCTCTTTTTTCTCACGCAGAGGCGCAGAGATCGCAGAGAACAAGTCGTTGACTGCCATTTTCCCACGCGTAGGCTAAGCGAAAATCCCATCGGAAGGTTGCAAATGGCGCGCAAGAACGAGGGCAGTTCACTCTCCGCGCTTCGAGCGAAGATCGACAAGCTCGATGCGCACATTCTCAAACTCATCAACGAACGGGCCGAGTTGGCAGTCGAAATCGGCAAGGTAAAGCAGGACCAGGCGGCCGACATTTTTTCTCCGGCACGCGAAGAAGAAGTCATTCAAAACCTTCTCAGTTCGAATGCCGGCCCGCTCGATGCGCTGACGATTCGCGCGATTTATCGCGAGATCATGAGCGGATCGCGCTCGTTGCAGCGGATGATGAAAATCGCCTACCTCGGCGGCGAGTATTCCTTCAGCCATCTCGCCGTCTTGGAACGGTTCGGCCAATCGTTCGAATCGCTGCGCGTCAACAGCATTGCGGCCGTGTTCG
>JBGQCZ010000421.1:0-5432 GCA_041495645.1 Gemmataceae bacterium
GATGATCGAGCAGGCCGCTCAACTCGTGCTGGCCCCGCTCAAGAACAGCCCCGTTCCGCCCAGCGGCATCATCTTCGACCTGAGCCGCGTCAACTATTTCGGTTCGCTATTCATCACCTTCCTTCTTCGCTGCCATTTGCAATTGAAAAAGCAAGGCGACGGCGAATTGGTGCTTGCCGGCGTCTCCGAGCGCGTCCGCGAACTGCTGCGGATGACCAACCTCGACACGCTCTGGGCCTTGTACGACACGCGCCAGGAAGCGCTGGAAGCACTCGGAAGTTCGGATTGAATTATGCAACACATCGGAGCCCGAAGCGACAGCGAGGGATTGCAATTTCCTCGCTGACGCTTCGGGCTCTGTTTCGTGTGTTATTCGTCCGCCGTCTGTTCAATCCCATCCACGAATCGCCGGCAGTCCGGCAGCGCGTTGAGAAATGCCCGGCCGTAATGCTTGGTCAACACGCGCGGATCGAAGATCACCACGATGCCACGATCGCTCTTGGTGCGGATCAAGCGGCCGAATCCCTGTTTGAGTTTGATGGCGGCTTGCGGCACGGAATACTCGATGAACGGGTTTCCGCCCGCCTGTTCGATTGCCTCCATGCGGGCCTCGATGATCGGGCGATCCGGCACCGCGAAGGGCAATTTCGCGATCATCACGTTCGTGAGCGATTCGCCTTTCACGTCCACGCCTTGCCAAAAACTATCCACGCCGAACAGGACCGGGTTGGGGGTGTTGCGGAATTGCTCCAGCAGCTTCGCGGGCGGCATGCCGTTGCCCTGGCAAAACAGATTCAAACCGCGGTTTTGCAGGTCGTCGCGTAGCCGATCGGCGGCCCGTTGCAAGAACGAATAGCTGGTGAACAGCACGAACGCATGTCCCTGAGTGCGAGCGGCATATTCCGGGATGCGCTCGATAACCGCATCCTCGAAGGCTGCGGATTGCTGCGACGGGTCGGGCATGCGACGGAACAGATGCAGTTCCGTTTGTTCGCGATAGTTGAATGGGCTGCCGAGTTGCAAGGCCCGGCATTCCTCCAATCCGAGCCGGTGCTGGGTATGCTGAAACCCGCGCCCGTCGTCATCTTCGTTAGATGACGCGCTCAGCGTTGCGCTCGTCATCACCACCGTCGGCACCTGATCGTAAAGTTGTTTTTTCAAAGCCGGGCCGACTTCAATCGGTGCGCTGGCGAGCGTAATTCGCGGTACGCGATCGCCGCGCTGTTCGAGCCAATACACCTGCCCTTCGAGCGCTTGCGTGATCCATTCTTGAATCTGGCTCGCCAGGATCGAAGCCCGGCCGCCGGCGCTGAGCAATTCGATCTTCTCCTCCTCGACGGCGATCTTTGAAGCAATCGCCACCAGCGCCGAAGCAAGCTTGGTCAGTTCCTCGGAGACAATGTTCTTGACGATGTTTGCCTGCCGGATGCGCAGCGCCTGCGCAGGCCGCGAGCGATCCGACTTGGCCTGATTCGCGAGCCAGTACTGAATCGACGCAAAGAACCGCTCCGCCGCCTGCCGTGTGGCCGCCACCCGACTCTGTGATTCCTCCGTGCCGTGAAAAACCAGCAAGCCGCGGTTTCCGGTGGCGGAAAGCAGTCGATTGAGCAAATGCTCGATCTGGCCCTGCGAGATCTTCAGCCCCATGTGATCGGCGGCCACGTCTTCGAGCGTATGGGCCTCGTCGAAAATCACGACTTTGTAATCCGGCAACATCGCCGCGCCGGCGCGGCGCAAAGCCAGGTCGCTGAAAAACAAAGCGTGATTCACAACCAGCAAATGCGCTCCGTACATCCCGCGCCGAGCCTTGAAATAGAAGCACGACCCATGATCGGGGCATTGCCGGCCCAGGCAATTGCCGCTGTCGCTTTCGACCAGGTCCCAAACGGCATAGTTGGGCTGGAATTCCAAATCGGCCCGGCTCCCCTCCATAGTCTTGCGCGACCAGCGCCCAATCTGCTGCAACTGCTGCTGGTGCAAATCGTCAAACAGCAACGAACCACTGCGCTGCTGCGCCACGCGCAGCCGGCGCAGGCTGAGATAGTTCGACCGGCCCTTGACCAGCACGGCCCGAAATTCCTTGGGCATCACGGTTTGAAGGAAGGGAATGTCCTTTTGGATCAGCTGTTCTTGCAAGTTGATTGTGTGCGTCGAAACCACGACTTTGCAATCGCGATTCTCAAGCGCCGCCAGAACGGCGGGCACGAGATAGGCGAAACTCTTGCCGACGCCGGTGCCGGCCTCAACCATCAAATGCCGCTTGTTGGCAATGGCGTCCGCGACCGCTCGAGCCATCTGCTCCTGTTGCGGCCGGCTCTCAAAACCAGAAAGCCGCCGGGCAATGCTTCCATTCGGCCCCAAAATGGCATCGGTTGACATGAAGTCATTTTGCGGATCGACCGATGTTAGAACAGACCCCGTAAATCTATCGCGTCAAAGCGTGTTCGGAAATCTCAGCCCGGCGCTTATCGAGAAAATCACGCATCACCGGAATCAGTTCTTCATCTTCCGCATCATAGACCGATTCGACTTGCGCGCCTCGCGCCAGGGATGCGAACAGAGTCATCCATTGCCCCATCCGCATTTTCGGGGTTCAGTTCGCTCAGTTCCGCAAGCAGTTCGATAACCTGGCGTCGTTCGGGAGTCATGGCAAACGATCTCCAACCGTCGGGAACCTTCGCGAAAGTCTGCATTCGGCTGATCGGCAATTACCTCGACTCGAACCGACTTCCCCGGAAGAAACTTCGCAATCCGAGTCGCTCGCGTTACCCCGTCCACCAATTCTTGAGCCGCATAGTCAGGAGATGAACCTATTCTTCCTTCTGCGGAACTTCCTCCAGCGTGATGGTGGCTTCCTTGCCGCCGACATAATTCTTGAATTCCTTCTCATTGTCAATTACGAACGTAATGTACGATGCCTCGTCTCCGCTTGCGAAGTTGACGACGTCGGTACTCGTCTGGCCAAGACACTTAACTACCATTCTTATGCCGCCAAACACATACTTCGCATCACGCCCATTGACCGTACTCGGTCGTCGGTGGCCGTTCTCCTCAGAGCGTGCCAGGGCGACTGCCTTTTGATGAGCCTCACGGGGTGAGGTTGCATCAATGAGAACCATGTTCTCATGACCCACAAAGTCATTCTGGTTCCCGTCTTCGTATCGATAGTAAAACACAACGTGTGCACAGTACCACATTGGCTGTTCCCGGCTTGCAGTTGAATGATTCAACGACCCACAGCTTATTCTAAACAAGAACAGGGTCTCCAACGAAGCCGACAAGCGTTTGCAGGAAGCGGGCGGCTGGGGCGCCGTCGACGATGCGATGGTCGAAAGTCAAGCTGAGTGTCACCATGTCGCGTATCAGAATTTGCTCATCCATCACAACCGGCATTTTGGCGATTCGGCCGACACCCAGAACGGCGCACTCGGGATAGTTGATGATTGGCGTAAAGGCGTCGATGCCAAAAGCGCCCAGATTCGTGATCGTGAACGTCCCGCCGCGCATTTCGTCGGCGTGCAGCTTTCCCAGGCGGGCACGGCCGATCAGTTCGGCCGACCGTTGCGCGATCTCAGTTAGCCCAAGAGCGGTTACATCGCGGATGACGGGGACCAACAATCCCACATCGGTATCAACCGCGAAGCCGATGTTGATTTCCGCGTTCTCAACGATCCGGTCGCCATCCCAACGGCTATTCAATCGCAGATGTTGCTTCAGAGCTTCAGCCGCGAGCTTCACGAGGCAATCCGTGAAACTGGGAACCGGATTGCCAGTCGATTTGAACCGGTCGCGCAAATTGACGAGTTGAGTCGCATCGGCCGTGGTGGTAAGCGTCACCGGAGCGGTCGATTGCGCGCTTATGAGCATTCGCTCGGCAATGGTCCGTCGGAAGATGCTCACAGGGGGCGTCGAGTTTGCGGCGCGAACGTCACGCTCGCGAATTCTGCCGGTCGTGCCCGATCCTTGCAGCTTTGTCCAATCGACGCCCAACTCACCGGCCACGCGCCGGGCTCGTGGTGAGGCGGCCACCGGCGGTCTGCTTTCGGCAATCGGCTTTCGGCGTTCCGCCGGCGGGGAAGCAGCAATCGGTGTTTGAATCGGCTTTGCGGGCTGCGACGCTGGTGCAGTTTCGCCCGGCGCGAGCAAATAGCCGATCACGGTGCCAATCGCCATCCGGTCGCCAACTTTCGGGCCGTCCGGCAAAACATGCAGGATCCCGCCGTCAAGACTTTCAATTTCTTCCGTGGCTTTTTCGCTTTCGAAACTGAAGACCCGATCGCCGGCCTTGATCAAATCGCCGTGCTGTTTCAACCAACCGGCGAATAGACCATCGTCCGCGTTCCAGCCGAGTCGGGGAATCGTGATTGGAATCGGCATAAGAATTCACTCGGCGAGCAGGTCGCGGATGGCTTGAGCAATCATCTCTGAATTTGGCACGACGGCGGCCTCCAAGGTCGGGCTATACGGTGTCGGGCAAAATGCGCCGTTGAGCCGGCGAATCGGGGCATCGAGGTCATCGAAACCGCGATCCGCGAGTTGCGCGGCAATCTCCGCGGCAATCCCGCACGGCGCAAACGCCTCATCCACGATCAGCAACCGGCCCGTTTTCGCGACCGAGATGGCGATTGTCGCGGTGTCGAGCGGAGAAACCGTGCGCGGATCGATGACTTCAACCGAAATGCCGTCCAGTTGCTGACACGCTTTGAGCGTCTGATGGACCATGTGAGCCAGCGCCACAACCGTGATATCGCGGCCTTCACGAACCATGGCCGCTTTGCCGAATTCGATTTCGTAATCCTCCGTCGGCACCGGTCCCTTGATCCCGAGAATCTCGCGATGCTCGAGGAACAAGACCGGATCATCACACCGCAGCGCTCGCAAGAACAGCCCCTTGGCATCGAACGGCGTCGACGGCACGACTACGCGCAGGCCCGGAAAATTGGCGTACATCGCGTAATAATTGCCGGAATGATGCGTAGCGGCCGAATGGCCAATGCCGATGCAGCCGCGCAGCAGGATCGGCATTTTAATCCGCCCGCTGCTCATGTACTGTATCTTGGCGATCTGATTCACGATCTCGCCGATCGAATCCATGATGAAATCGGCGAACATGAAGTCGATCACTGGCCGCGTGCCGGTCATGGCCGCGCCGCCGCCCAGACCTACAAACCCGCGTTCGCAAATCGGCGTGTCGCACAACCGCTCGGGGCCGAACTTCTCGTACAACCCGGCCGTGGTGCGAAAGTTCCCGCCGCGCTTGCCAATGCCCTCGCCCATCACAAAAATCGCCGGATTCTTCGCCATTTCAGACGCCAGCGCTTCGAGCGTGGCTTGGGAGTACGAGATTTCGCGTGAAGCTTCCCTGCCTCGCTTCGCTTCGGCCTCCACCGCCGATTCGGAGGCCGAAGCGAAGCGAGGCAGGGTAGCAAACA